>JAIVJN010000312.1 GCA_020200025.1 Acidobacteriota bacterium
GAGCGTGACGCCGTGTTGGTGATCGTCTCCCGCAAGGTGTCGGTCGGCCAATCCCTCCTCGTGGCGCCGATGACGTAGCGCTTGGAGAGCCCTTGCGCGCGGATAGCTATGTCGTTCATAAAGATTCAGTGAAGCGTATCAGCGAGAAAACGGTCCCCATTCGTTTCGAGCGTCCATGCCTCTAGAAGACATCGGCGAAGCTCCGCTCCATACGGCGATAGTAAAAGGCGCCGCTCACAAGCAGAAGAGTCGCGACAACGGCCGAGGCCGCGACGATAGGACCTGGAGCGGTGTCGGTGTTCAGTAGCGCCCAGCGGAACCCCTCCACCACGCCCACCATCGGATTGATGCCGTAGACCGTCCGCCACGGCTCCTGCAACAGGCTGCTCGGATACGCAATGGGCGTCGCGAACAGCCAAAACTGAATCAGGAAGGGCACGACGAACCGCATGTCGAGGAACTGCGCGTTGAGCGCGCCCAGCCATAACCCGACGCCAAGCGTCGTGGCCAGGGCCAACAGCAAGAACGCTGGCAGCCACAACACGTTCCAGGACGGCACGATGCCGTAGAAGAGCATCATGGCCAAGAGCACGCCGAAGGCGACCAGAAAGTCGACCAGACCGGTCAGCATCGTGGCGATGGGAATGATGAGCCGCGGAAAGTAGACCTTCTTGATCAGGGGCGCATTGCCCTGCACGCTGAGGGTCGCCTGGTTCACGGTGTTGGCGAAGAGCGTCCAGGGCACCAGCGCGGCGTAGGAGAACAGCGGATACGGGATGCCGTCGGACGGCATCTTCGCCAGTCGCCCGAAAAACAAGCTGAACACCAGCATTGTCAGGAGCGGCTGAATGATGGCCCAGGCAGCCCCGAACGCGGTCTGCTTGTAGCGCACCTGCACGTCGCGCCACGCCATGAGGAGCAGCAGCTCGCGGTACTCCCACAGATCATCGAGCTTGAGGGACGCCCAGCCCGTCGAGGGTGCCAGGCGCACGTACACCCGCGATTCGGCTGACGAGGTGAGGCCAGGTTTCAGTTTGAGATCGGCGGTGGTGTTCATGAGAGGTGAGGATGTCGACTCATCGCGTGCGCATCGCCCAGTGTAGATCAGCCTGCGCGCTGCTCGGCGTTCGTTATTGAACGCACGCCGCTTTGTTACGAAGGCGCCAAGCGTTCGTAGTAGTCCCGGTACTTGCGGTGGTAGTAGTGCGAGTAATAGTACCGATTACGGTCCAGCTTGACCATGTTCAAGACAGCGCCGACAAACTTCGAATTGACGGCGCTCAACTGCTCGAGCGCCGCTGCCGCGGTGTGTCGGCTGGTCATCTCCGATCCGACGACGAAGAGCACGGCCGAGGCCACGTGGGCGACGACACAGGCGTCGGTGACGGCCATGACGGGGGGAGTGTCGATGACGACCCAGTCGAAGCGCTGCATCGCCGAGCTCAGTAGATCCTTGAATCTGCGTGACGCCAGCAGCTCGGCGGGATTGGACGGCAGATCGCCCGCCGACAGCAGCCACAGCGACGGCACCTCGGTCTGACGGACCACACCACTCGGCTGGGTGCCTTCCTGAATGACGTTCGACAGCCCCGGCGCCAGCGGTTGGTTGAAGACCTTGTGGACGCGCGGCTGTCGCATGTCCGCGTCGATGAGCAGCACACCACGAGAGGCTTGCGCCAGCGAGATCGCCAGATTGCTGGCCACACACGTCTTGCCCTCGTGCGGCCCGGTGCTCGTCACGACCAGCGATCCCCCGGTCTCTTCCGGCGACGAGAAGAGCAGTTGGGTGCGAAGGGCCCGGAACGACTCGCCGAAATGCGGCGGGACGCCGTTGGTCAAGAGCGGGGTCGACGAGCCCGAATCCTTACCACCTCGTAACAGGTCCTCGAAGAAACCGCGTGACGCGCTCGCCGGAATCAGACCCAGGCACGGCAGGCCCCAGGCCTTGATCTCTTCGGGTGATTTGATCCGGTTGTCCAGATACTCGACGAAAAACGCAAGGCCGACCGCAAGGATGGACCCGGCGAAGAGCGCGAAGAGCATGTTGCGGGCGCGGCGAGGACCCACCGGAACGGTCGGCGTGTCTGCCGCATCGACCACGCGAACGTTGCTCGTCCGGAGCTCTCCGGAGATGCCCGTCTCCTTGGCGCGCTGCAGCAGGCTCTCGAAGATCTGGCGGTTGCTCGTCGCCACGCGCTCGAGCGCTTCATACTTGATCGCCGTGCGATTCTGGCTGAGCGCCTCACGCTTTTGTGCGTCGAGCGCTGCCATCAGGCTCCGTTCCTGCTCTTGCGCGGCCAGATACTCGTTGCGGATGGCCTGGACCACCTTGCCGGTCTCGGCGCGCAGCTTACTTTCGGCCGTCTCCATCGCCGACTGCAGCTTGATCATCTCCGGATGGCGATCGGCGAGGCGCTCGGACAACTGCGCCTTCTGCCGCTCGAGATCGGCGAGCTGCGACTTCAGTTGCTGAATGAACCCGTTCGCCTGAATGGCGGGGAACGTGTCGAGCGCGCGCTCGTCCTTCTCGATACTGCGCAACTGGTTGTAGAGGGTCTCTTTGCCGATCCGCTCGGTCTTGGCGCGCGTCACCGCGGCGTTCAGGTCGCCGAGCTTCTGCGTCACGATGTTGTCCCGGTCGCCGATCACGACCGCGTCGGTCTGCTCGCGATACTTTTGTAGCTCATTCTCACTGGCTTCGACCTGTTTACCCTGCTCGGTCAGCTTCTGGCCGAGCCAATCGGACGCTTCCTTCGAGGCCATGAACTTGAACTCGAGGTTCTGCTCGATATAGGCCTGCGCCAGCGCGTTGGCGGCGAGCGCCGTGAGCGGCGGATCCGGCGACCGGAACGACAGATCGATGAGCTGGCTGTTCCGGACGGGATTCACGCTCAACGATCCGAGGAAGGCATCGATGGCCCGGGCTTGCGCGGCGGTTTCGCCCGCTCCTGGCTGCTCGGGCTGGGCCGGCCCCGCGCGCTCGGGTGCGACCAGTCGCTGGGCGGCATTGATTGCGCTCGCCACCCAGTTGGTCAGCGTCGAGACCAGGCTGAACGGCGTGGGCAAGGTGCCGGCAAACTGCGGGTGGTCCCACATGTCGAGCTTTTCCAGGGCTTTCTTGGCGAGCGCCCGGCTGTGCAGGATGGTGTACTGCGTCTCGTAGTACTGATTGGACGCCCGATCCTGTTCGATGACCTCCTGGAAGGTCAGCACGTTCGGGTTCTCCGCCTCGATGAGCAGCTGCACGCGCGCTTCGTACTCCGGCACGGCCGTCAACATCGTGAAGGCCGCGTAGCCAACGACCAGGAGAAACACCGGAAGTGCCGTCCAGCGCCGCTTCGAGAGCACGCGCACGTAGTCGAGCAGATGCCAATGGAGCGGCATCAAACTGTCGCTCGTCGGCGTCGCCCCATTCTCGCCGCGCGGAGAGGGACGCTGCGCTTTGACCTGAGACTCCTCAGCCATCAGAAGAACCTTTCCGGTACCATGATGGTGTCGCCCGCCTGCACCAGATCGTCGAGCTTCACCTTGATTTCCCGCTTCTTGCCGTCGACGAAGCGCACGATCTTGATGCGCGCCGTCGAGCCCCGGTCGGACATGCCGCCGGCCAACGACAGCACCTGCAGGACGGTCATGTTCGGCCTGATCGGAAAGGCGCCGGGGTTTCTCACCTGACCGAAGACAAAGACCGTTTCGGCACGAGGAACGATGATCGTGTCGCCGTCACGCAGCGGCACCTGCAAGCGCGACGTGCCGCTCTGGAGCGCTTGCAGCTCCACGCGGTCGATCACCGTTTCGCCCTCGTTCGGCAATACCGGCCCGGTCACCTTTTGCCCTGGTGTCGTGCGCACGATCAGCGCCTCGCCAGCCGCCTGATCCGTCGTCGACCCTGCTTTGGCCAGAACCTCGATGAGCGTCATGTCGCCCGTCAGCGGATAGGTGCCCGGCTGACGCACCTCGCCGACGACGAATACCCGCTGGCTTCGATACTGGTCGACCGTCACGGAGACCTGAGGGTTCTTGAAGAAGCCGTCGACGAGGCGTTTCTTGAGCTCCGCCTCCACCTCGCGCAGCGTCAGACCGCCAGCCTTCAGCCGCCCAATCAGCGGGAACGTGAAGGTCCCGTCGGTCTCGACCGTGAACCGTCCGGACAGGTCAGCCTGCTCCCAGACGTTGATGGTCAAGACATCTTGAGCGCCCACGACATAGTCGGCCTGGGCCGACAGCGGCGGCGCGCCGTTCAGGGCGAGCGTCAGGAGCAACGCGAGCAAGACCCGTTGACATTTCAGGCGTGGCATACGACACCTCGTCGCACAATCATGAATCCCCGCGCGGCGCGTCGAGCTCGAAGGCCCCTCACAGTGGGCGAACGTCCGCGGCATCGACGCTGACGCTGACGGCCCGGCTGATCAACTCGACCGACAGAATCAACTGCTGCTGCGACCCCTTGCGAACGAGCCGGCCCGTGACGCCTTTGAGGGGTCCGTGGATCACCTCCACCGGTGAGCCTTCCTGGATGAGCGGGCACGGATCGTACTGAAGATCGCTCGTCACGAGCCGACGAACATCCTCGATCTCCTGGCTCGGAATCGGCGCGAGATCGCCGTTGAACGACACGATCTTCACCACGCCAACGCATTTCAGGATCGGCAGGCGCGACGCCGGAGCAAACCGCGCGAAGCAATAGCCGGGAAACAGGGGCCAATCGATGCGCTTCTTGCGATCTTTCCACCGGCTCCAGCGCGGGATCGTCGGGAGAAAGGCTTCGACCTCTTTCTTCTCCAGTTGATCTCTCACGAGCTGCTCGTGGCGCGAGCGCGTCCAGATGGCAAACCACGGGGTCTCGATCGATTCAGCGTCCATGTCGCATGAGCGCGCGTGCTAGAAGCCGTACGTCAGGCTACTGTTGAGCCGAAGGCTGGAAAACGTCCGCCCGTCGAAGACGGATCGACGACGGTAGTACTCGGCGTTCAGGCCGACGCGAGTGTAGCGGCCGAGCCGGTAGCCGACACCGGCGCCCCAGTTGAAAAAGGTGTCGGTCCGATCGCTCACCTGCAAAGCCGGGCTCGTGCTGGGGCCCGGAATGAGGGGCGACGGTTGGGTACTGCGATATGCCAGTCGCTGCTGACTGGCAATCCCGAGCAGCTCCCACGAATCGGTGAGGCGATGGGTGACCGCCCCTGACACATCGGTCAGCACAAAATACGGGTAGATGACCTCGACCGAGTATGCGACGTCGCGGCTGACGCGAGCCTGAAAGCGTGTCGCGCCGCGAAGCGTGTAGCCAAGGTCCACAGCCGCCACGAGCCCCGAGTAGCTCGGAATCTGCGGATCGTCTGGCTCGAAGCGGCGAAAGCCGACCAGCGCCCGGCCGTTGAGGAGCGCGGAATTGTCGAATTCGAACCCAGGAATGACCTCGACGCTGCGACTATCCCGCTGCGGCGAGAAGATGAAGCTTTCCCGCTGTCGCTGCGTGAGTAGCACCAAGGTCGTCAAGGGCGTCAACTGCTGCCGCAGCGACAGCGTGTAACGTTCCGTGTCGCGGTTGAGCACGTCGCGGAGCTCAGATTCGTTGAAGGTCACCCCTTCGCCAAACGCAAAGCGCGTCTGTTGCGTCTCCAGCCCGATGAAGCTCTTGCTACCCAGCCGGACCTCGGCGCCGCCGCCGATCGATGTTTGTGAATACCGGGCGCGGGCGTCCACTTCGGCGTTGAGACGGGCGCGCGTGTTGGTCAGCGACGCCGTCGCGTACGGCCGGATACGGTTGAGCGGCAACTCCAGCAGGGCTCGGTTGGCGGTGTTGACCGAGCGCTCGCTGTCGTATTTGTTGAAATAGACGAACTCCACGCTCGTGAGCCCGCTTAGTCGGGCGCGCCCCAGCCGCAACCACGCTTCGGCTTGAGGGCGGACGCTGGCCACCACATCGTCTTTGGGATTGTCGGCCTCGTTAAAGACATTGTTGTCGACGCCGATACTCGTGGTCATGGTCGGCGTCAAGGCGACGGGGCCGATACGCATCCGCGCCGCGCTCGCGGGGTCGGGCCGGTCTTGCGCCTCCGCCAGGAGTGGCAATCCCCACAGCGCGCCGACAACCATCGCCGCACATCCGGAATGGCGCATGTTCCACATCAAGGCTCGAGTCCGGGAATCGGGTCTGGCCCAGGGCCATCCAATGGAAGAGTCGTTCGCACGCCTACCCACAATCTGAAGCCACCCACACAAAGCTTCGCCCTCTGAGTCCCATCCCGAAAGAACTCCGAGGCCTCGAAGTCCGTCCGTGGACCACATGTGGCGTCGTCATCCATGAGACGCCCTCGCCGAACAGAAATCCGCGCGTCCCTTGCGGGACCCCGCTCATTTCCGAGCCGCTGCCACCCTGCTGACTTGCAATTCCTCGTCCGCTTCGCGAAGAGTCGAGCTCATCCGATGTGCGAAGGGTAGTGCGTGCGATCCCCCAGCGTCGCGCGCAGGCAATTGCGCCGCAGCGGATCGATCTTCATCGTCATTCGGTCGTCACAGCGGCCGAGCGGCGCACGAAACGCGGCCGATCTCCGAGATGCGTTCGCCGAGCGCGAGCGGCAAACGGCCCAGTGAGGCGGCCGGTTGGCCGGTGGAACCGCTGCTGGCCGCCCCACCCTTCCTGGGGTGGAGAACGACGCGGCCAGACGTCGCGGACGCGAGCACAGTTGAACTCCGTCGGTAAAAAAGTCAGGATCCGACCTGAATACCGGACGCGGCCCTGCCAGGTCGAGGTGCCACTATTCAGGAG
>JAIVJN010000313.1 GCA_020200025.1 Acidobacteriota bacterium
CGCTGACCGAGCCGCTCGAACACCGCCAGCGCGTCGCGGAACGTGTCGAGCGCCGACTCGAACTGCTGCCGCGTCCACTCGCGGATTCCGATCTCGTTGAGGATGTGCCCGCGCTGCTCGTCGTCGCAGAGCGGCAGCGCCTCGCGCAGGAAGCGCAGCGCCCGGTCCACGTGCCCCGCGTGTTCGGCCGCGCGTGCCAGTCCCGTCAGCGCGCGCACTGCAAGCGGGTGCCGGCCATCCTCACGCGTGAGATCAAGCAGCCGCTGCCAACTCTGCGCGGCTTCGTCGTTCTGCCCGCGCCTTTCGAGCAGGGGCGCGACCTGTGCCAGCATGGCGATTTCGGCGTCACGATCAACCAGCCGCCGCGCCAGATCGGCGGCCTCGCGGAGATAGGGCAGCGCCTCCTCCCCTCGCCCGATGCCGACGAGCACTTCGGCCAAGCCCCGCAGATTGTGGGCGAGGCCGAAGGCATAGCGCGACTGCCGACCGAGCTCCACCGCCCGCCGGATGAGATCGAGCGCGCGCTCGATCTCTCCGCGTTCAATCAGGAGGTTCGCCATCGCGGACATCGGAAACGGCATCTGGACGCGAAAGCGGTTCTCGCCCGAAATCTCGAGCGCTCGAGCGAGGAACGGCTCGGCCGCTTCCAGGTCGCCTTTGTCCCGATAGATGGTGTGGAGGACGTAGAGCGCCTCGACGTGGCGGCTCAGATCCTCGCTCTCCGCGGCGGTGAACCGCAGTGCCTCCTGCAGATTGTCGATGGCCTCGTCGAAGCGGCCGAGGCTTCGCAGAATGGCGCCGCGGTTGGTCAGGTCGCCGGCGATGCGCGCGGGATCGCCGGTTTCGCGATCGAGTTGCAGCGCCCGATCGACGGCGTCCAGCGCCTCGTCGTTCCGCCGCTGCAGCCACAACAGGAAGCTCAGGCTGCGCAGCGTGTCGCGCTCGCCGCCCCGGTCGCCAAGCCTGCGGCTCACCGCCAACGCCTGGTCGAGTAGCCGCTCGCCGTCAGCGAACCGCCGTGCGGCGGCGAGCAGCTCCGCCTGACGGGCGTAGGCGGCAATCAGCTCCGGCCGGTCGCCCCCGGGCTCGAGAATCGCCAGCAGCCGGTCGATCGTCTCCTGCTGCTGCGTTCGGTCGCCGAGCACCTCGCAGACCTGCTCCTTCTCGAAAAGCAGCTCCACCAACTGCTGGTGTCGTGCCTCGTCCTCGGGCAGCCGCAGGGTCCATTCCATTGTCATGTCGAGCGCCGAACGCGCGTCGTCGAACTGACTCAGGTGGCGGGCACGCCGAGCGAACCTCCGACCATACTCCACAGCTTTGGACCAGTGCTCGGCTTCGGCAAAGTGACGCGCCAGGATGCCGTACTGTTCGTGGAGGCGATCCTTGTACACCGCTTCGATGGCCGCACCCACCTGACCGTGCAGGATCTGCCGCTGGCGCTGGAGCAGGCTGTCGTACGCGACCTCCTGCGTGAGGGCATGCTGGAAGCGGAAGGCCGGCTCCGGCACGACGCTGGTCTGCCGAATCAGCCCGCGTTCTTTCAGCGCGGCGACACTGGGCTCAACCTCGAGATCGCCGCCGGCGACGGCGGCCAGGACTGATGCCGTGAACTCGCGGCCGATCACGGACGCCCGGCGCAGCAGATCGCGGGCATCGCGATCGAGCCGGTCGAGACGCGCGCGGATGACCGCCTGCACGCTGTCGGGCAGATGCAGACCTTCGAGCGCCCCCGGGACGTGAGCCTCTCCCCCGTCGACGAGGACGGCGCCTTCCTCGAGCAGCTTGCGGCAGACCTCCTCGAGGAAGAACGGGTTGCCGCCGCTCTGTTCGTGCAGCCGCGCAGCGAGCGGCTCGGCGACCCGATCGGCGCCGAGCACGGCCCGGATGATCTGCCCCGACGAGACCGGGCCGAGAGACGTCAGGTGCGTCGCGCGGATGTGGCGCAGCGGACCCCAGTCGACCCGCACCTCGGGCCGATAGGTGATGACGAGCATCAGCGGATAGCTGGGGCAGACATCGGCGAGCTGCCGGATCACGTCGTGCGACGCCTCATCCACCCAGTGCCAGTCCTCCAGGAGCATGAGCAGCGGCCGGCGGCGGGCCGCGAGGCTGAAGAGTCCGGCGAGCGCCTCCTGCACGGCGTGTCGTGCGGGAAGGGCGTCGGCCTTTGGCGCGACCTGCTCGTCGTGCGTGATCGAAAGCAGCTCGAAGAAGATCGGTAGGAACCCTTCGAGCTCGCGGTCGAGGGCTCGCAGCCGCTCGCGCACCTGGCGGCGCTGGTCGTCGGCCGACCCTCCTTCGTGGACGCGCAGTACGCTGCGGCAGCACTGCACGAGCGGCAGGTACGGCACCCGCGCGCCGTACGACTGGCACCGGCCTTCGGCGAGCGTGATGCGATCGCGATCAACCTGCCGGCGCAGCTCGTGAAGCAACCGGCTCTTCCCCGCGCCCGCGTCGCCGATGACGGTGACCACCTGCCCTTCCCCGGCGATCGCCATCTCGACGCTTCCCACGAGCGCACCCAGTTCACCCTGCCGACCAGCGAACGGCGTCAGCGGCACGTCGGTCGATTCGAGCGGCGGCGCCGACGAGTCGTCCGCGGCGGTCACGCGGTAGGTGACGAGCGGCGGGGTGTCGCTACGCACGTGCACCGGCCCGGCCGACTCGGCGCGGAGCGCCGTTCCCGCCAGCCGCTGCGTCTCCTGGCTCACCAGCACGTCCCCATCCCGCACGACGCGCAGCAGACCCATCGCATCGCTCAGCGCTTCACCGAGCACACGGACGCCGTGCGGCCGATCGACCGCCGCCCGAACAACGACATACCCTGTGTGCACCGCCGAGCGAAGCTGAACCTCCGCTGCGCGCGCGCCCTGTCGAAACCGGGCGTGCAGCGACAGCGCCGCGCGCGCTGCGCGCCGGGCATCGTCTTCGTGGGCCACGGGGATGCCGAAGAGCGCCACGATCTCTTCGCCAGAGGCGCGATCCACCACGCCGCCAAAGCGCTCGACGGTCGCTTTCGCTTCGGTCTCGAAGGCGGCGAGCACCCGGTCGACGTCTTCGGGTGCGGCGCGCTCGACGAGCGCTTCGTAGCCGGAGATGCGCGACGCGAGGATCGTGACCTGGCGGCGCTCGCCCGACATCACCTCGTGGGCGCGGGACACGGGCGCATCGGCGCGTGGAATGGACGGCGCCGCCGGCACCTGCGCCTGTGCCAGATCCGAGAGCCGCTGTCCACAGGTACTGCAGAACGCGGCTTGCGGCGCCACGTCGCTGGCGCAGCCTGGACAATGCCGCCGGAACTCTGTGCCGCACTGATCGCAGAAGCGCCGATCCCGCTCACGCGGCGCACCGCAGGCCGGGCAGCGAAGGTCCGCGGCCGCTTCGACGGGCGGCACGGGCCGCAAACGCGCACGATACTCGCGAACCGCCTTCAGATCGCGCGCGAGATCGCGCGTGGACTCATATCGGTTCGCCGCGTCCTTGGCGAGGCACCGATCGATGGCCCACTCGAGCGGCGGCGGCACGAGAGGATTGAGCGCGGAAGCCGGCGGCGCCTGTTCCTTGAGAATGGCCGCGACCGTCTCCGCCGCGCTGCCGCGCTCGAACGGACGCTGCCCGGTGACCAGCTCGTAGAGCATGGCGCCGAACGAGAACAGGTCGGATCGGTAGTCGGCCGGCCGGCCTCTCGCCTGTTCTGGCGACATGTAGGCGGCGGTGCCGAAGATGGCGCCAGCAGCCGTCAGGGGCTCATCATGCGGGTGCACGTCGCGATCCGTGAGGTCCTTGCGGGCCTCGAGTTTGGCCAGGCCGAAATCCACGATCTTCGCGCTTCCATCGGTCGTGATCATGATGTTGCCGGGCTTGAGGTCGCGATGGACAACGCCGCGGGCATGTGCGGCCGCGAGTCCCTGGGCGACCTGACCGGCAAGATCGAGCGCCTCGTCGAGTGGGAGACGGCCCCGAGCCAGACGCTCCCGGACTCTGCCGCCGCTCAGATACTCCATCGCGATGTAGGCGATGCCGCCGGCATCGCCGATGTCGTAGATGGTCACGATATTGGGGTGGTTGAGTGCCGATGCCGCTCGGGCCTCCCGGCCGAAACGTTCGGTGCTGACGCCGCCTTCCCTGGACGCGGCGAGAATCTTCAGCGCGACGTCGCGGCCGAGCCGCGGATCGCGCGCTCGATACACGCGCCCCATCCCGCCTTCGCCGATGAGCGCCACGACCTCATAGGGGCCGAGCCGCGTACCGGCACCGATATCGAGAGATTCGCCGGCGAGCGTCGCCGCCAGGTCGTCCCAGAGCGGTCCCGCCACCGCGCCCCCAGGCGTGACGCGGTTGTCGGCCTGGTCGGCCGCGGCGAGCAGCCGTTCGACCGACCCGCGCAGATCCCTATCTCCGGCGCAGGCGCGCGCCACATACTCGCGGCGCACCTCCGGCGGACGGTCGAGCGCTTCGCGCAGGATGGCGTCGGCGGCGGCAAATCGATCGAGCGGCGAGGGCACCTCGAGTATCTCTATTTGCGCGGATCGGCATCATGCGCCGGCGATCCCGGCGCACTGTGCATCAGCTCGTGGAGCCAGGCGCGCGCCCGGATCCAGTCGCGGCGGACCGTACGGGAAGAGACGCCAAGAATCGCCGCCGTTTCCTCCTCGCTGTATCCCGCGAAAAACCGACACTCGACCACTTGCGTCAGACGCGGATCCACGACCGTCAGCCGATCGAGCGCATCGTGCATCAGGAGAATCCGCTCGGCGTCGGCGGCCATGGGTGTCATACCTTCTTCGAGTGCAGCCGGCTTCGTATCGCCACCCCGCTTCAGCCGACCCCGTCTCCGGGCGTGATCGACAAGGATCTGACGCATCGCTCGCGCCGCGACGGCGAAGAAGTGCGAGCGATCCTGCCAGGGAACGCCGCTCTGTTCCACCATCTTCAGATACGCCTCGTGCACCAAGCCCGTGCTGTTGATCGTGTGTCCAGGCCGCACGCGGCCGAGCTGGCGGCGCGCAATCCGTCGCAGGTCCTCGTAGACCAGCGCGACCAGACGGTCGAAGGCGCCCGGGCTTCCCTGCCGGTAGGCCAACAGCGCCTCGCTGACGGTATCGTTGTCGGCCACGCGGCATCATAGCGCTCGACGCGGAAGACTCGCGGGACGGCGGGTTGCCGCTTCTCTTCCATAAAGCCGAATACGACGAATGGAGATGAGACCGGCCATGGGCGGCGACTGCACCGATGGCCTCGGGCGGGCACCAGCGCGTGCACCGGTTGACCGAGACCGAGCCGTAGCAGCCCTGATTGAACCCTTCAGGGGCTGAGGGTGGCGAGCGCAGGTGACATTCCTCAACATGCGTGGGAGGGTGTGCCAGACTTGGAGGTGTCGCTCGCACGTGGTTCGTTGTTCACCGTGAATGTCCCGGCCGGCTTTCAGTATCGAAACGACTTCATCACGAGTGACGATGAAGCCTCGCTGGCCGACGAGATCGCGCGTATCGAGTTCTCGACGTTCGAGATGCGCGGCGTCGTGGCTCGCCGGCGGGTCGCGTTTTTCGGCGGGTCGTACGACACTGGTCAGGCGCTCACGTCACCGCTGCCGGGGTTTCTGGTGCCGCTGCGCGACAAGGTCGCGGAGTGGGCGAACGTGGATGCGCCCGCGTTCGCGATGGCGCTCATCAACGAGTACCGCCAGGGCGCGCCCATCGGCTGGCACCGCGACGCACCACAGTACGACATCGTTGCTGGCATCTCACTGCTGTCGTCCTGCCGGATGAAATTTCGCCCCTACGTTCGGCCAAGCGCACAGGGCTCGACGCAAGGGCTTCGACGGACCGCCACTCACGAGATCACCCTCGAGCGGCGATCGGCGTACCTGATGACCGGAGAGTCGAGGAATGCCTACGAGCACCACATCCCCGCTGTGACCACCCTGCGCTATTCGATTACGTTCCGAACCGTGCGATCCTGAACAGCGTATGCGGGCACGCGCTCATCCCCCTTTCATTCCCGGGGCGCGGTCGCCGATCAAGCGCTCCAGCTCCTCCTCGCCGCCGACGACAGCGGCCAGGCACTCCTGAGCGAGTAGCGCGGTGACGGGATCTTTGACACGGGTCCGGTCGTAGAGCTTTTGGTACGTTCTCAAGCTGGTGCGCTCCGCGTCGAGAACGGCCTTCAGCACGCCTTGCACATCCGACATCGACGCCGGCAGCTTGAACGGCTTGTCGGTCGCGTGCTCGATCAAGTCAGTGAGCTTGCTGACCGGTTGGCCCCCCAGTTGGAGAATACGCTGCGCCAGCCGATTGGTTCGCGCGAAGGCCTCGGCACTCTTGCGAGAGAGCAACTCGGTGGTAGACGGGGAATGATGGCCCCAGAGTGCGTTGGCCGTGAATTGATAATTGTAATGGGCAAACCATTCGTCGGCATACGCCCGTGTCAGTTCCTTGAGAAGGCTGGCGCGGTTCACCCGCGCAAACCGGCGGCCCAGTTCACCCATTATTGCTCCGTGGCATTTTGTGGTCGCGCAAAGGTCGGAACGAGCTTACGCACAGACTAGCGGTCGGCTGCTCGTTCGTACCGCGCGACCTTGGAGTATAGTCACAGCATCCAACCCGGTGTCCTATGTCTGATCCGCGGAACGTCGCGCACGCCAAGAAGGTCACGCAAGAGAAGAAGCACCAAGGCACGGAAACGAGGCCAGAGGATACCGCCGCCGCGCAGCCGGGTAAGAAGCCGGCGGCGTCGAAGAAGAAGCGCGGCCCCGCCGAAGCGGCC
>JAIVJN010000314.1 GCA_020200025.1 Acidobacteriota bacterium
GTCGTCGGCAGCGCGCTTCTTGCATGGCCGCTGCTGGTCGCGCTGCGCGCCGGTCGCACGGCGCCGGACAGTGCAGCGGGAGCGTCGGTATGAATGCCTTCTTCGAGCTCGGCACGTATCTCGTGATGCCGTTCTGGCTGCTCGCCATCGTCGCGCCCACGTGGCACGGCACCAGACGAGCGATGGCCTCGCCGCTCATCGGCGTGGGGCCGGCGCTCATCTATGCCGTTCTGCTGCTGCCCAGCGCGGTCGACGTGCTGCCGATCGTCGCCCGCCCTGATCTGCCATCGGTGATGCTGCTGCTCGGAACGCCGACGGGCGCGACCATCGCGTGGCAGCATTTCTTGGCGTTCGACCTGCTCGTGGCGCGTTGGATCTACGGCGATGCGGTCGACGTCGGGCTCAACCCGTGGGTCTTGAGGCTGGTATTGGCGCTCACGTTGCTCATCGGTCCCGTCGGCTTCTTGGCGCACTTGCTCGCCCGCCGGACAGGGCGCGGCTGGCAGGTTGCCGGAAACCAAGCAACCTGAAGGTCGACGTCAAGGCAGAAGTCAGAAGGCCAGACTCGAGCGGACGCGTTCTTCGTCGTGGCCGGCGGGTTTCCTTCCCTCTTATGCCGTGTGCCGTGTGTCCGCCTTCGCGGCCCTTTGGGCCGCTTCGGCGGGACCACCCGAACCTCGCGCGTGCCGCGAGCGAGCGGAAGCGGGCCGTCTGCCGTCTCCCCTCTGATTCTTGGCGCGGAATCATCTCTCGTACGCGCGCGCGCGACGTTGTGCCAACCGCAACCCAACACGAGCCTCTGCTATGCTTTGCCAGGACGCACGGACATGGCCGAAACGCGGGGCAGGCACGGGAACGACGCTCCAGCCGAGGGGAGCGATGCAGGCGGTCCCGTGTCGATCCGGCGTCCGCGCAGCCGCCGAGCGCGAGCCGTGGAAGCGCCCGACGCGGGTCCGCAGACCCCGATCCCCGACTGGTCGGCGTTCGAGCCCGCGGACCTGTCGCATCCCGGACTTTTCATCAACCGCGAGCTGAGCTGGCTCGAATTCAACCAGCGCGTGCTGGCGCAGGCCGAAGATCCGTATCATCCGCTTCTCGAGCGCATCAAGTTCCTCGCCATCACTGCCACGAACCTCGACGAGTTCTTCATGGTGCGGGTGGCGACGATCCTGAAGAAGTTCCGCGCCGGCATCGAGGACGTCTCCATCGACGGCTTGAATACCGAGCAGGAGCTGGATGCCATCAGGCGCCGCGCGCTGGCGCAGATGGCCGAGCAAACGTCCTGTTGGAAGATGGCGCTGCGGCCGCTACTCGCCGCCGAAGGTATTCAGTTCCTCGAAACGAGGGAATACACGGCCGCGATCGACGCCTGGCTGACGCAGTATTTCGACGCGAACATCTACCCGGTCCTCACCCCGCTCGCCTTCGATCCCGGGCACCCGTTTCCGTACATCTCGAATCTGAGCATGAACCTCGCGGTCCGGGTGCGCCAAGGCGGTCGTACCAAGTTTGCGCGCGTCAAAGTGCCTGGCATGCTGCCGCGCTTCATCGCCCTGCCGGCGAACCTTGGGCCGCAGCCCGGCACGGCGTACGTCTTTCTCGAAGATGTCATTCGACGCAACATCCACGAGCTCTTTCCCGGCACACAGGTCGAGGGCGCGCATCTGTTCCGCATCATCCGCGACACCGACATGGTGATCCAGGAGGACGAGGCGGACGATCTGCTCGAGACGGTCGATCGCGGCCTCAAGCAGCTTCGCTACGGCGCCCTGTCGCTGCTGCAAGTCGAAGACGACATGCCCCGTCGGGTGCTGAGCATCTTGATCGAGAACTTCGAGGTCGACGATGACGTCGTCGTGCGAAGCTCCGAGCGAATGGGATTTGGCGACTGGATGGCGCTGACGCGCTTGCACCGCCCCGCGCTGAAAGATCCCGTGTTCCACCCGCGCACGCTGTGGAAACCCGATGACAGCGATAAGATCTTCGAGCAGATCGCGGATCAGGACTTCCTCATCCATCATCCGTTCGACTCGTTCACGTCGGTCGAGACCTTCCTTCAAGCGGCCGTCGTCGATCCGCAGGTCGTGGCCATCAAGCTCACCCTCTATCGTATCGGCGCGAATTCACCCCTGGTCGATCTCCTGATCGAGGCCGCCGAACTGGGCAAGCAGGTCGCCGTGCTCGTGGAGCTGAAGGCACGCTTCGACGAGCGCAACAACATCGCCTGGGCCACACGCCTCGAGTCGGCTGGCATCCACGTCGTTTATGGTCTCGTCAACCTGAAGGTGCACTGCAAGCTGTGCCTGGTCGTGCGACAGGAGACGGATGGCATCAGGCGCTACGCGCACGTCGCGACCGGCAACTACAACCGCGTCACCTCGCAGGTCTACACCGATCTCGGGCTTTTCACCGCGGATCCGGCGCTGCTCGACGATGTGACCGAGGTCTTCAACTCGCTGACCGGTTACTCGAACAAGCGATCGTTCAACGCGCTGCTCGTCGCGCCGGTCGGGCTGCGGCAGGGCATGCGCGCGATGGTCGAGCGCGAGATGGAGCATGCGCGCGCCGGACGTCCCGCTCGAATCATCATCAAGAACAATGCGGTCGCCGATCAGGCGATGATCAAGACGCTGTACCGCGCCTCGCAGGCCGGCGTGGCCATCGACTTGATCGTGCGCGGCCTCTGCTGCTTGAGACCCGGCATTCCAGGCATCAGCGACACCATCTCGGTCCGCTCGATCGTTGGACGCTTTCTCGAGCACTCGCGCATCTACTACTTCCTCAACGGCGGCGACGAAGAGGTCTATATCGGCAGTGCCGACCTGATGGAGCGGAATCTCGATCGCCGGGTCGAGGTGCTCTGTCCCATCTCCGATGCGTCGATCAAGCGCCATTTGCGTGATACGGTGCTCGAGGCGCTGCTGAGCGATACCGAACGCGCGTGGCTGCTGCAAACCGACGGCAGCTATCTCCGGGGGACAGCGCCGGAAGGCGCGTCTCCACTCAACTCACAGCAGTTCCTGATCGACTGGTATAGCGCACACGCGCACGCCCAGGACTAGTCAGCCGGCGGGGCGAAAGGCCGAGCCTCGAGGAAGTTGGATCTTCAGATCGCAGATCTCAGATTGATTGCCGAGCGTCGATTTCAGATCGAGCGGGAATCGATTCAGCGCCCAGGCCTCATCGCCACCGAAAGAATCTGAGCGCGAGCACGAAGGACACGCCGCCCCATGCGGCGAGGATCCCGAGCTCGCGCAGCAATGCGCCGAGCGGCAGCCCTTCGTTGATCACCCCTCGGAGGGCATCGTTCAACGCCGTGAGCGGGAGGGCTTGAATGAACGGCTGGACCGCGTCGGGAAAGTTCGTGGACGCGAAGAATACCCCTGACAGCACCCACATCGGCAGCATCACCAGGTTCAGGAGCCCGGAGATTGCTTCGATGGTCTTGGCCCGGCTCGACACGAGCAGCGCCAGCCCGCCGAACGACAGCGCGCCGATCGTAGATACGGCGACGAGCGCCGCAATCGAGCCGCGAAGAGCGACGCCGAACGCGATCCAGCCAAAGCCAACGAGCACACCGGCTTCGAGCGCCAGAAAGGCCAAACGGCTGAGAACGTGTGACGCGAGGTAGTGCGACCGTGACATCGGCGTCGCCACCAACCGTTTCAGCAACCGGCGCGTGCGTGCCTGAACGATTGAAAAGCCGACGCCCCAGAGACCCGTGCTCATGATGTTCATGCCGAGCAGGCCCGGCACGAGCCAGTCGATATAGCGCGAGCCGACGACGTCGATTGGCTGCTCGAGGGCGGTGAAGGCATCCACCCGGCCCCCGGCCTGCTGAAGCGCGGCGTCGACGGCGAGCCGCGCCACCTGGCTCTCCGCCCGCGCGAGGTCGAAGCGGTAGGTGGGTGGTTCACCGGGGATGACGACGACCGGCGCACGCCCGTCGCGAACCGCACGATCGATCTCCGCCGGCGCAATCACGCGCACCGTAAACTTGCCGTCTGTCTGCAGCGCCGCCACGACCTCATCGCGGCCGGCCCCATCAGCCACGCCGACGATCACCGGCTCGTCGCCCCGCGACCGGAAGGCGATGCCGAGCGCGCACGTCATGATGATCGGGAAGGCAAAGACCCAAAACACTGCTTCCGGCTCACGCAGGAACTCACGCCAGCGCGCCAGCGTCAACTGGATCAGCGGATGCTCCGGCCTACCCATCGCGCAGGTGTCTCCCGGTGAGCGAGACGAACACATCCTCGAGCGTTGCGTTGTGTGTGGCGAGCAGGCTGAGCGACGCATTCGACGCGCGCAGCGTATCGAGCAGCGCCGGAACCGCGCGGTGCACCTCCGAGGTGGCGAGCGACAAGGTCCCATTCTGGCGCCGCACCTCGCGGACGCCCGGCAAGCCGCGCAATGTCGCTTCCTCGGGCGAAACGCCGGGGGGCGCCACGGCAAACTCGATTACGTGCTCGGCGCCCAGCGACGAAACGAGCTCGGTGGGGGTGCCGAGGGCGATGAGGCGACCCTGATCCATGATCCCGACCCGGTCGCACAGGGCATGCGCTTCGTCCATGTAGTGGGTGGTGAGCAAAATCGTTCCGCCCTCCGCGCGGAAGCGTTCCAACACTTCCCAGAGTTGCCGTCGCGACTGCGGATCCAGACCCGTGGTCGGCTCGTCGAGAAACAGCAGCTCCGGACGTCCGGCGAGCGCGCATGCGACCGAGAGGCGCTGCTTCTGTCCGCCGGACAGCTTGTTCACCCAGGCATCGCGCTTCGAGTCGAGCTCGACCGTCTGGAGCAGCTCGTCGACCGTGGGGCCATCAGGATAGAAGGAACGGAACAGGCGCAGCGTCTCGGCGACGGTGAGCTTGTCGGCAAGCTGGGTCTCTTGCAGTTGAATGCCGAGACGCTGGCGGAGGGCCTGTCGGTCTGCCGTCCAGCCGCGACCGAGCACCTCGACCTCGCCGCTGTCCGGTTCGAGTAGCCCTTCGAGGATCTCGATAGTGGTCGTCTTGCCGGCACCGTTCGGCCCGAGTAATCCGAAGCACTCGCGGCGCCGCACCTCGAGGTCCAGCCCGTCGACGGCCAGGACCTCAGCGTAGCGCTTGACGAGCCCGCGGCAGCGAACGGCGGTTTCACTCACGGTTTGCCATTCTATCGGGACCTCGCCGCTTCGCGGCTCGGTGAGACCGACGACGTCCGGTCGGACCGCGCTTCGCGCGGTGGGATCTCCTCTCTCAGGGCTGTTGACGAACCTGACCGCGCGGCGAAGCCGCGTGCTCCCACCGCCGAAGGCGGTCCAAAAGGAGCGGCGGCTCGTCCGCCGAAGCGCAGCGCGCAAAGGCGGAAGCCGCGAGGCTGTTTCTTGCGCTACACTAATCCGCCGTGTCGTCGAATATCGTGATCATCGGTCCGGCCGACTCCATTCCGGCGCTTCGCGAGCGACTGGACTCGGGCGCCGAGCTGCATACGTTCACCGACGCCGAGGCGCTCGAAGCACTCGACCACATCTTCCGCCATCGCCCCCGCATCATCGCGATCGAGCACGACTTTTCCTCGTCATCGCGTGGCGTGGCGCTCGTCAACCGCATCAAGGACGACCCGGGCCTGGCCACGTGTGAGGTGCGCGTCATTACCCATGACAGCGGGATCAACCGCATGTCGAGCCGGCGCCGGGTCTCGAACACTGCCGTCGCCGTCGCCGAGCCGCCGGTTCATCTCGACCGCCGCGGCACCCGACGGTCGCAACGAACCCGGGTCGGGGACGGTCTCGAGGTCCTCGTCGACGGCAATCCAACGATGTTGATCGATGTGTCGGTCGCGGGTGCGCAGGTGATGTCGACTTCGGTGCTGAAACCCAACCAGCGCGTTCGCATGGCGCTATCGGATGCGCGCGGTGTCATTCGCTGCCACGGCGCCATCGTCTGGGCCTCGTTCGAGATGCCGAAGGGCCTGCCCACGCACTACAGGGCCGGCATCGAGTTTCAAAACGCCGACGCCGAAGCGCTCAGCGAATATGCGGAGCGCCATCGCCGGAAAAGCTGATAGGCCTCGCGGCCTTGCTTCGCTCGGCCGGAGGCCTCGGCAGTTGCGCTCCTCGGAAGGCCGGCATTCGCCGGTAGGAGCATCTTTAACCACCAAGGGGCGAAGCCGCGAGGCCCACGGGCGAGCGAAAGCGAAGCCCGCCTCGGCGAGGCGTAGCCGAGCCGCCTACCGAGCCGCGGAGCGGCGAGGTCCTCCTATCCATTCCTCGGCCAGGCTGGCCGACCTGATGATCGTCTCTTCGCGATCCGACCCCGTCGAGACGATCGCGATTGGCACACCACTCACTTCTTCGAGCCGATCGATATAGCGACGGGCGGCGCCCGGCAAGTCGTCGAAGGATTGCGCGCCGCGCGTCGGCTCGGCCCAGCCTGACAAGCTCTCGTAGACCGGTTCACACGGGCCCAGCGTGTGCAGGTCGGCGGGAAAGTCGGTGATGGTCCGACCACCGCTTCGGTATCCCACCGAGATTCGAAGCTCCTCGAGACCGTCCAAGACGTCGAGCTTGGTGAGCGCCAGGGCATCGAGCCCGTTGATGCGAGCGGCGTATCGCGCTACTACGGCATCGTACCAACCGCACCGGCGCGGCCGTCCGGTTGACGCGCCGTACTCCTGACCGCTTTCGCGCAACCGCTCCGCCAGCTCGCCGTGCAGCTCCGTCGGCAGCGGGCCTTCTCCGACCCTCGTCGTATAGGCCTTGACGACGCCACACGCCGCCCACGGACGCATTCGAAGAGGTGACGAACGGATACGTCCCATGATCGATATCGAGCATCGTCGCCTGTGCTCCTTCGAACAGGATGCGCCGCCCTTCGCGCCGAGCGCGATCGAGCACCAGTGAAACGTCCGCCATCCAGGGGCGCATGCGCTCGCCGTACATCAGCAGGTTGCTGTACACCTCCTCCCAATCGAGCGTCGTCTCCCGGATGATCTGGTTCCGGGCGTGCACGTTCTCGCGCACCTCGTCGGCAAGCGCCTTGGTCTCCACCAAGTCGCACAGGCGGATGCCGCGTCGACCAATTTTGTCTTCGTATGCGGGCCCAATGCCGCGCGAGGTCGTGCCGATGCGCCGCTCGCCTCGTCGTGCCTCGCTCAGGACGTCGAGCTCGCGGTGATACGGAAGAATCAGGTGCGCGCGGTCGCTGATCAGCAGGCGGTCGCGGACGTCGATGCCGTGGTGCTGCAGCTCGTCGACTTCCGCGAAGAGCGCCTGCGGATCGATCACGACGCCGTTGCCGATGAGGCAGGTGACACCCTCGTGCAGGATGCCCGAGGGAATCAGATGGAGCACGAACTTGCGGCCTTTGACGTACACGGTGTGGCCGGCGTTGTGGCCACCCTGATAGCGCGCGACGAGCGAGAAGTGCGGCGACAGGAGATCGACAATCTTTCCCTTGCCCTCGTCGCCCCACTGGGCGCCGAGCACGACGATGTTCATTGGAGGAAGCATATCCGATGCGTAGCGTACGGTCGGCAAGCGGCAGGGGGGGCGCGCCGTGAATCGCATATCCTTGTCGCGATGATTCTCCTCGATGGCAACGAGCTGTCGCTGGCGCAGCTTCTTGCTATTGCCGACGCGGGCGAAGAGGTTGCGATTGCGCCCGGCGCCCGCACACGCGTGGCGGCGGCGCGCGCTGTCGTCGACGCCGTCGCCGCCGCCGATGCACCGGTGTACGGCGTCAACACCGGCTTCGGATCGTTCGCCGAGACGCGCATCGCGCGCGACGATCTGCGGACGCTGCAGCTCAATCTGCTGCGCAGCCACGCGTCCGGCGTCGACGCGCCGCTCTCCGTCAGAGCAGTCCGCTCGACCATGGCGCTGAGGGCCAACGTGTTGGCGAAGGGATATTCGGGCGTTCGCCTCGAGACACTGGATGCTCTCGTCGCTGCCCTCAACCGCGGTGTGCATCCGCGAGTGCCAAGCCGCGGATCGGTCGGTGCCAGCGGCGACCTCGCGCCCCTCGCGCACATTGCGCTCGTGCTCGTCGGCGAAGGCGAGATCTGGGATGGCACCGAGC
>JAIVJN010000496.1 GCA_020200025.1 Acidobacteriota bacterium
TTAGAGGGCGTGGTGCACGAGAAGACTCGGGGCGGGACAACGAGTACGTAGGGCGGGCCTTCACGGCCCGCTTTTGGCGCACCGTAAACTGCGCCCTACGCCAGATCAAGTGAGCTTCGGTCTAGCGGAGCCCGTGGTGACGTAGACACCGGGCGCTCACGAAATCTTCCGCGCTCGCGCCTCGGCGATGTCC
Organism: Acidobacteriota bacterium; assembly: GCA_020200025.1. Lineage (GTDB taxonomy): Bacteria > Acidobacteriota > Vicinamibacteria > Vicinamibacterales > UBA2999 > JAIVJN01. The sequence goes on from JAIVJN010000496.1 coordinate 194, forward strand.
GCCACCTTCGCGCTCGGGCTCAGCGCGCGGTTGAAGCGCCGATAGTAATCGGCGGCGGACACGAGCGTTGTCACGAGCACGACCCACAACGCGGCTTGGCCAAGGAGCAACACCAGCGGCAGCCGTTCCCACCCGAGGATCAACAGCAGGATCGCCGCCACCTGCGACACCATCTTCAACTTGCCGAGACGGGACGCGGGCATCGAGAGGCCACGCGCATACGCGAGGCTGCGCAGCCCCGTGACCGCGAACTCGCGGCCGATGATGACGGCCACCATCCACGCGGGCGCCAGGTCGAGCTGCACCAGCGACACGAGCGTCGCCGAGATGAGCAGCTTGTCGGCGATGGGATCGAGAATCTGGCCCATCGACGTCACCTGCTGCCGACGGCGGGCCAGATAGCCGTCGAGCCAATCGGTGAGCGACGCCAGGCCAAAGAGACCCGCCGCCACCAGTTCGACGGGCAAACCGATGATCTGCCGGCCCTCGAACTTCGTGAGCAGCACGACCACGAGGAGCGGCACGAGAAAGATCCGGCCGACCGTGAGCGCGTTCGGAAGATTCATCTTTCGCCACTGCATTCTAGCAAACCGATCGGCCCACTCCGTGTGCGCCGCTCAGCTGTGACTTCTCGCCACCGATGGGCACGGCGCGCGCGCTCCTGTATCATTGGCCGTTGTCATGAAGGCCATCCTGCTCGCCGGGGGCAAGGGGACACGCCTGCGCCCGCTGACTATTCATACTCCAAAGCCCATCGTCCCCATCTTCGATCGCGCCTTTCTGCACTACCAGATCGAGCTGCTCCGCCAGGTCCCCGATATCGATGAGATCATTCTCAGCCTGAACTACCAGCCGAGGCGCATCGAAGAGATGTTCGGCGACGGCGAGGGCACCGGCGTGCGCCTGCGCTATGTCGTCGAGCCGTCGCCGCTCGGCACTGGTGGTGCCATTCGCTACGCCGCCCAAGGGATCAGCGACACGCTGGTCGTCTTCAACGGTGATGTGATGACGGCCGTGGACGTGAACGCGGTGCTTGGTATTCACCGGGACCGCCGTGCGCGCGCCACGATCGTGCTGACGCCGGTCGAGAACCCGTCCGCGTATGGGCTGGTCGAGACCGACGCCGACGGGCACGTGAAACGCTTTCTCGAGAAGCCGAGCCCCGACGAGATCACCTGCAACACCATCAACGCCGGCATCTACATTCTCGAGCCTGACACCTTCGATCGTATTCCCAAAGACGTGGCCTATTCGATCGAGCGCGCGTATTTCCCATCGCTCGTCGAACGAGGAGAGACCTTCGTCGCTTTCGTTGATCGAGGCTACTGGATCGACATCGGCACGCCCGAGAAGTACGTGCAGGTTCACCGAGACATGTTCGACGGCCGCTACACGGCGGGCGTCCTCGGCGCCACGGCGCATGCCTCTCCGGTCGTGTCACCCGAGGCGAAGATCGAAGACGGTGCGACGCTGGTGACGCCGTGCTTCGTCGATGCCGGCGCGACGATCAAGACCGGCGCTACGGGGAGCATCGAACGGAGGTCACTGTTCGCGTGCGTCCGGCCCCAAGCCTTCAGCCCGCCAAGCCTCCAAGCCCTCAAGCCTCCAAGCCTTAGCCTCGAAGCCATCCTATGTCCATCAACCCCGACATCTTCAAAGCCTACGACGTACGCGGTCTTTACCCGGAGGAGATCACCGAGCCGGTGTTTCGCGATCTCGGACGCGCGTTTGTCTCCTACCTCGGGCCAGGCACGTTTGCCGTGACCCGCGACATGCGCCTGTCCTCACCCTCGCTCAGTGCGGCGTTCATCGAGGGAGCACGCGAGCAGGGCGGCAGCATCGTCGACTACGGGCTGGCGGGCACCGACATGATGTACTACGCGGTGGCGGCCGACGGTCTGGACGGGGGCGCGCAGATTACGGCCTCGCACAACCCGAAGCAGTACAACGGCTGCAAGCTCGTCCGAAAGGATGCGTTTCCGCTCAGTGGCGAATCGGGCATCAAGGAGATGAAGGAGATGATGCTCGCGGGCGCCCTGCCGCCGCCCGTGAGCACCGGGCAGCTCGCCACCGGGGACATCATGGAGCGCTACGTCTCGCACGTGATGGGCTTCATCGATGAGCGCCGCATCCGGCCGTTCAACGTCGTGCTCGACGCCGGCAGCGGCGTCGCCGGCATGATCGCACCGCGCTTGTTCGATCGACTCCCCTGCCGCACGACGCGGCTCTGCTTCGACGTCGACGGGACCTTTCCGAATC
>JAIVJN010000315.1 GCA_020200025.1 Acidobacteriota bacterium
CGCCCGGCTCGTGAAACAGGGCGGGGTCGAGGCGCTCACCGACGCCGAGCGCCTGGCCGACGCCGCGACCTATCAGGAAATCCGCTGTCGCTCGGCGCTCAATCGCGTTGAAGGCATGCCGTTCCGCTGGACCCTCAATCCGTATCGTGGCTGCACGCACGGCTGCCACTATTGCTTCGCCCGGCGATATCAAACCCAGCTCGAGCTCAATGCCGACGACGACTTCGCGTCCGTGATCTTCGTGAAGACGAATTTCGTGGACGTGCTGAAGCGTGAGCTCGACAAGCCCACGTGGAAGGGCGAGCTGGCCGCGCTCGGCACCGCCACCGATCCGTATCAGCCGATCGAAGGGCGCTACCGCCTCACACGGGGGTGCCTCGAGGCGCTCGTCATGCATCGCAATCCCGTGGGCATCGTCACCAAAGGCCCGATGGTGATTCGCGATATCGATCTCCTGCAAGCGCTCGGACGCCACACCGCGTGTCACGTCTACATGAGTGTGCCGACGGTCGACGAAGACGCCTGGCGCACGCTCGAGCCGGGCACGGCTCCGCCCCAGCAGCGCCTCCGCGCGGTCCGTGCGCTCGTCGATGCCGGCATCGACGCCGGTGTGCTCATGGCGCCCATCGTGCCCGGCTTCTCGACCGCACCAGGCAAATTGGAGCGAACCATCAAGGCGATCGCGGAGAGCGGTGCCACGTCGGTCGGGGCAATCGTGATGCACCTCGAAGGGGGAACGCGCGATCACTTCTTCCGCTTTCTCGCCCGCGAGTATCCGTCGCTCGTCGATCGCTACGAGCAACTCTACGCGTCGAAGCATGCACCGAAGGACTACACGGATCGGGTGCAAGAAGTCGTGGGGCTGCTGAAGTCGCGCTACGGACTGCCGCCGAGGCACCGGGCAGAAGAAGAAGTGCACACGCCCGAGCCGGAGACCCCGGCATCTGCCGAGCATCTACCGACCCAAAGCGCGTTTCGGTGGAGCGCACGCGCCCCCGAGGCCGGTTAGCCGAGAGCGACTTCGGGCACTCGGCTGACCGCAGGCCACGCCTCGACCACGACGTCGTCGTCCACGATCTTCAGGCGGAAGGCGTCGGCACGGTTCCACATTTGACTGACCGGGATCTTGACCTTGTCATCGATGACGCGCTTCAAGAATCGCGCCCCATAGGCGACGCTGTATCCCTCGCGAACGATGAGCTCGAGCGCGTCCTGAGACACCGACAAGTGTTTGCCCACGGCCGCCATGGTCGTCGCGACTCGATCGAGATAGCCGCGGGCGATGCGTGAGACTTCGTCTCGCGTCAATGGCTCGAACACGACGACCTCGTCGATGCGATTGCGGAACTCGGGAGAAAGCCGACGCTCGACCTCGCGAACGACGTCAACCCGCACGCTGTCGAGACCCGATTCGCCGGACCGGAAGCCAAGCGGACTGGAGAGCTTGCGAAAGTGCTCGGCGCCCAGATTCGACGTCATGATGACGACGGCGTCGCTGAAGTACACGCGTCGGCCCCGCCCGTCGGTGATCCAGCCCTCGTCGAAGGCCTGCAGAAAGAGGTTCAGCAGCGACGAGCTCGCCTTCTCGATTTCGTCGAGGAGCACCACCGAGTACGGATTGTCGCGCAACTGGTTGGTCAGGCTGCCGCCGCGCTCCGACCCGACGATGCCTCGAGGGCTGCCAATCAGCTTGTCGATCGACGAGCTGCCTTCCTGGAACTCGGACATGTCGATGCGAATCATTCGCTTCTCGTCGCCGAACAGGAACTCGGCGAGCGCCTTCGCCAGCTCTGTCTTGCCGACGCCCGTCGGGCCGAGGAAGAGCAGCACGCCGTCGGGCCGGTCGAAGCCGTCTTTGAGCGGGCCTTTGTTGAGCACCAAGCGGCGGGCAAGACTGCGCACCGCCTGCTTCTGTCCGATCACCCGCCGATCGAGTGCGGCCTCGATGTCTCTGAAGCGATCACCAACCTCCCGAAAGACCATGTCGAGGGGGATCCGCGCATCGTCGGCGACGACGTCGACGACGTCACGGGCGCCGACCACACGACGACGGGAGAGCTGCGTGCGCACGGCGGCCGTGTCCAGCCACCCAATCGCCTTGTCGGGCAGCCGCAGGTGGCGCTGGTAGCGAGACGACAGCGTAAGCGCCATCTCGATCGCCGCCTCGTCGACATTGACCGAGTAGTTGCGCTCGAAGCGCGGACGCAGGCGCTCGAGAATCCGGCGCGTTTCGTCGCGGGTCGGTTCGGCGATGGTCACGGTGCGGAACCGGCGCGCCAGCGCCTCGTCTTCGGCGATGTGCTGCTTGTACTCGCTGAGCGTCGTCGCACCAATGATGCGCACTTCGCCGCGCGCCAGCACGGATTTGAAGACGTTGGCGGCGTCGGACGGGGCCCCCAGCGCCGAGCCGGCGCCGACCATCGTGTGCGCCTCGTCGATGAAGAGCAGATAGTTCGGGTGCTCCTTCACTTCGCGCAGCACGTTTTGGATGCGATCCTCGAACATGCCGCGCAGCATGGTGCCGGCGACGAGCGAGTTCATGGCGAGGTTCAGCACCTGGCAGTCACGCAACTGCGCGGGTACCGAGTCGGCGTCGAGCTCGATGCGCAAGGCGAGCGCCTCGGCGATGGCGGTCTTGCCGACACCGGGCTCGCCGATGAGCATCACCGAGTTGGCGCGCTCGCGATGACAAAGAATCTCGACCACCTGCTGCAGCTCGCGCTCGCGTCCGAACACCGGCGGCAGCTTGTCCTGTCGCGCCAGCAGGTTGAGATTGACGGCAAACTGGCGGAGGAACGGCGGCAGCTCGTAGCGCTTGCGCATGTGCTCGTCGCGCAGCTCGATATCGCGCACGACGGTGACGAGCCGTTCGGCGACCGATTCGGCGTCCGTGCCGAACTGGCGCAGCACGAGCGAGGGGCCGCCGCGGCGCTCCTCGAAAATGGCGGTGAACAGGTCGTAGGATTCAGCGACCTCGCGACCATTGCGCGTGGCTTGATGAAGCGCCAGGCGGAGCAGCGCCTGCGTTGGCGGAGGTACGCGGATCGCGCGACTGCCCGACTCCGGGAGGTCCGCGACCATGGCCTCGACTTCGCGCAGCAGCTCGTCCGGATTGACGTTGAGGTCCCGCATCACGCGCGCGTAGAGCGTCCACTCGACCTGGGCGAATGCGATGAAGAGATGCTCGCTGGTGAGCAGCCCGTGGTGCCGGCGACGAGCCTCGTCCTCGGCGCGGTCGAGCACGCGGATGGCGCCGTCGGTCAACTTGGTCAGATCGAGATCGAGGTCTTCCACGCTATGCTCCGGCCACTCGATAGGAGTGAATCATCCCCCAGGTCAGCAAGTTAGAGGCCAGGCGGCGCGGGGCGAAACCGCGCAATGCCCGGAAGCGTCGGCCTGCCAGCGGGCTGTTTCGCCTCACTCGGATGACGACAACGTTGGCGCGGCCGGCTGACTGTGAGGACGCGGCCGCGGCACCCGCGACATCTGTAACCGGTTGACTGGCCGCGTGTAACGGGTGACTTGCCGCGTCGTGCAGCGATCGGGCGACGGCGCATGGGAGCGCAGCCGGCTCGTCTCGGCGTCGCGCCCACACGAGCGCTCGGATGCAGGTCGCTGTGTTCTCTGAGGCTTGCGGTCCCGTCAGGCGGCTGTCAGGCGTGTCAGCAGTCCGGCCACGAGGCCCGCGCGTTGGGCGAGCGACGACACGACGACATGCTCGTGCACCGCGTGCGCACCGTCGCCGGTCGCGCCCAGCCCATCGAGGGTTGGTACGCCGAGGGCCGCACAGAAATTCCCGTCTGAGCCGCCACCCGTCGCGCCCTCGGTGAGGCTCACGCCCAAGTCGCCGGCCACTTGGCTGGCGAGGTCGAAGAGACGGGTGGTGCCGGCCGTCCGCTCCATGGGCGGACGCGCGAACCCACCTGACACGACGACCCCTGCGCCGCGGATGTGCGGCGTGAGGCGCCGTAAGGCTGCGTCTACCCGCTCGGCCATCTGCTGGGTCGGCGCGCGCACGTCGATGACGGCACGCGCTTGGTCGGCGACGACGTTCGGCCTCGATCCGCCGGAGACCAGGCCGACGTTCACCGACACGCCAGCTTCGAGATCCCGCAGGGTCTCGATCGCGAGGATTTGGCGCGCCAGCTCGCCGATCGCGCTCACCCCTTTTTCCGGATCGACGCCGGCGTGAGCGGCACGTCCGGTGACGCTCAGCTCGTATTGGCCGCAGCCTTTTCGACGCGTCTTCAAACCGCCGCCGGGCAATGCCGGCTCGAACACCAACACGGCCTCGCTCCGCCCGGCTTCGGTCTCGATGACGGCACGCGACGTGAGGCTGCCGACCTCCTCGTCGGTGGTCCAGAGCATGACGAGCTTGTGCGAGCGCGCCACTTCACCTGCCGCCCAGGCGCGCACAGCCAGGGTCGCAATTGCCAGCCCCGCCTTCATGTCGAAGACGCCGGGCCCGTAGAGCCGATCGCCCTCTCGGCGCAGCGGCATGCGTGCAAGCTGACCAATCGGCCATACGGTGTCGATATGACCGAGCAGCAGCACCTGGCGATTGCCTGCGCCGAACTCTGCGCGGACGTGATCGCCAGCCGTGGTCGCGCCGATCCTGGTGATGCGTCCGCCGAGATGGGCCAGCTCACGAGCGACCTCGTCGGCACACCGATCGACGGCGGCCTTGTCGTCGCTGGGCGATTCGATCTGCACCAGGGTCTCGGTGAAGCGCAGCAACCAATCCTCGCGGGCGAGACAGTAGTCGAGCAGAGCGTGAGACATGGCAGACGACCGGGGTTCGCGAGGCGTTGGGCGACCTATAATACGAACATGCAGCGGCTCGTGTCCTGGACCTTGACCGCGGTCGCGCTGACCGCCGGGGTGTACCTTTCAACGAGCGCTTGGGCGCAGACGCCGCAACCCTTCCCGCGTTCGCCTGCTCAGCAGGCGCCGCCCCCGCCCGCCCCGCCGCCGCAGACCCAGGTGCCGGCAGCACCGCCGGCACGACCGGCGGTGCCCGCACAGGCTGCCGGCGAGGTACCAACCGAGGCGACCCTTGGTGTCCCGCTCTATCCGAACGCGCAGTTTCTCGGCTCGTTCGACGCCGGGCGTGGCCAGCGCTTCTATCTGTTCGGCGTGCAGTCACCCTTCGTGGAGATGGTGACCTATTACCGGACGACGTTGAAACAGCGCGGCGAAGTGCTATTCGAGGCGCCCGGCACACACATGTTCGAGATGGGTCGCTTCCGCGAGGAGGCGATGGCGTTTCCGCCGAGCGTCACCGTCAAGGACTATACGTGGGGCGGGTCGCCGGGCCTGCCGAATCCGAAGGTTGGCGCGCAACCGCCGCACTTCCCGACTGTGCTTCAGATCGTGCCTGCGCCGACACGTTGACCGCGCCCCTCACGCTTTTCTTCTGAGGGCTGCAGCGTGCGCGCTGCCGTGTTCGTTCGTGGGCGTTTGATTGTAGGCATCGGACCCGCCCGGCGGAATGCTCAGATACTTCCACTCTTCGCCTTGAAACACCCGCGCCAGCAGCACGATCTGCCCGACATGATAGGCGGCATGCGCCAACGAGCGGTGGAGCGCTTCGTGAACGAGATGCGACTGACGGCGAATGATGACGCTGCGGGTCAGATCCGCATCGGATAGCTGATCCAGTGCGGCGAGCAGCACCCGCCATCCTTGTTCCCACTTCTGCGAGAGCTCGTCGCGCGACACTACTCGGCGCGTAAATTCCTCTTCCCTATTCCGCCAGGGTTTCTCGCCGTCGGTAGTGAGAAAATCGGTGAAGCGCGACGCGAAGTTGCCGCTCAGATGCCAGACGATGGTGGCGATGGAGTTGCCGTTGGCGCCGGCGCTTTCGCCAAGCTGGGCATCCGCAACTTGGGCAATCGCGCCCTCGCCCAACGCCTTGTAGCGGGTGTACTCGGCGCGGATGGATTCGACGATGGTCGACATGCTGGGCCTCGAAGGCAACCTGGTTGCTCTCATGAAGCCAACCAGGTTGCTCTCATGAAGGGAACCTGGTTGCCCTCGCGAAGGAACCAGGTTGCCTGGATGGACGGGAGCACGAACTTCACGAACGGTTTGCGGGCTGGATCTCCGACCTTCGTGGCCTTGGTGCTCCTCGTGTTGCTTTTTTGCTCAGATAGATGGAACGTAGATCTCCCCGCCCTTGCGGAACTCTGCGCTCTTTTCTTCCATCCCCTGCTGCGCCATCCGGCGCACCTGTTGCGTCAGCTCCATGCTGCAAAACTTCGGGCCACACATGGAGCAGAAATGCGCAACCTTCGCGCCCTCGGCCGGCAGCGTTTCGTCGTGATAGGCGCGGGCGGTGACCGGGTCCATCGACAAGTTGAACTGATCCTGCCAACGGAACTCGAATCTCGCCTTCGACAAGGCGTCGTCCCATTGCTGGGCACGCGGATGACCCTTCGCGATGTCGGCGGCATGCGCCGCAATCTTGTAGGCGATGACGCCTGCCTTCACGTCATGCCGATCCGGCAACCCGAGATGCTCCTTCGGCGTCACATAGCAGAGCATCGCCGTGCCGTACCACCCGATCATCGCGGCGCCAATCGCCGACGTGATGTGGTCGTAGCCGGGAGCGACGTCGGTCGTGAGCGGGCCGAGGGTGTAGAAGGGCGCTTCCTCACACCACTCGAGCTGTTTCTCCATGTTCTCGCGAATGAGGTGCATGGGCACGTGCCCCGGTCCCTCGTTC
>JAIVJN010000316.1 GCA_020200025.1 Acidobacteriota bacterium
GAGGGAGATCGCCTCATGCCTACGATCCTCGTCCTGGTCGTGCTGTGCACGTTGGTCGCGCCGTCGGTTACGGTTGGCAACCCCGCCGTGTCGTGGCGTGACGGCGGCCCTCGCCTCCGTCCAAACGACTCGCGCGTCTCGACACTCCTGCGCGCCGCTTCGTGTTGTCCTGTCGTGTGCCGCGGGCCGTCAGCGAAAGCTCGCGATCTCGTCCAGTGGCTTGCGCGTGATGTCGGGCACCTGCGCACCGTCAGCCGGATAGCCAACCACCAGGAGCAGAAATGGACGCTCCGACGTCGGGCGCCCCAGGAGCTGGTTGAGAAACCCCATCGGGCTGGGCGTGTGCGTGAGCGTGACGAGCCCCGCGTGATGCAAGGCGGCGATCAGGAAGCCGCAGGCGATGCCGACCGATTCGACCGCGTAGTAATGCTTGATCGTGGAGCCGTCCGCCGCCACCCCATGAGGTATGACGAAGATGGCGATGAGCCAGGGCGCCACTTCGAGAAACGGCTTGTGCCAGTCGGTGCCGAGCGGCGCAAGCGCGTCGAGCCACGCTTGTGGCGCGCGCCGCGTGTAGAACTCGCGTTCCTCGGCTTCGGCCGATTCACGCAGGCGCCGCCGCAGCGTGCGGTCGTCTCGGCTGACCGCGACGAAGTGCCAGGGCTGCAGGTTCGCGCCGCTCGGCGCGGTGCCAGCCGTGCGAATCGCCTCTTCCACGATCGTGCGCGGCACGTCACGATCCGCAAAGTCTCGAACAGTGCGTCGGCGATCCATCGCCGCTCGAAACGCATGGGCCCTGGCCTCGACTTCCGCGATGTCCAGTGCGCGGTGGTTGAGCGGTCTCAGTCGGAGCGGCATCAGCGGTCGCGGTCCTTATAGAGCTGCTTGAGCGACCTGCCGACGATCTTGTTGCGCCGTTTTTCATCGATCTGAGCGCGGGCGTCACGGCGCGCTTCGAAATCGCGCAGCTCGTCCTGCAGCTTGAGGTAGCTTGCCAGACGAGACGGTGCCAACCGGCCCTCGACCACGGCCACCTTGACCGCACACCGCGGCTCATCGCGGTGCCGGCAGTCGGAGAAGTGACAGGTCGCCGCGAGGGATTCGATGTCGTCGAACGTCTCGCTCACGGCTCCGGCCACGTCCCACATCTGCAGCTCGCGCATGCCGGGCGTATCGATCAGCAGGCCGCCGCCCGGCAGGAGGATGAGCTGCCGATGTCGCGTCGTGTGGCGCCCCCGCGAGTCGTGTGCGCGCACCTCACGCGTCTCCAGCAGCTCCGATCCGACCAGCGCGTTGATGAGCGTGGACTTGCCCACTCCCGACGAGCCGAGCAGCGCGCCCGTCCGCCCCGGGCCGAGATAGCTCGAGACGACCGCGAGACCTGACGACGTACGAGCGCTCAGCGCATGAACCGGCGTCCCGGGCGCGAGGGCCGCCACTTCGTTCACATGGGCATCGACCTGATCCACGAGATCGGCTTTGCTGAGAATCACAACCGGTGTGGCGCGGCTCTCGTACGCGAGCAACAGGTATCGTTCGAGGCGGCGCCGATTGTAGTCGTGGTCGAGGCCCATGACCAGGAACACGGCGTCGATGTTCGCGGCGACGACCTGCTCTTCGGTGAGCGCGCCGGCCACCTTGCGCGAGAATCGGCTCCGCCGCGGCAGCACCGCGTCGATGGTGCCGGAGCGCTCGTCTCCGCTACGACGGATGGCCACCCAATCCCCTACGGCCGCCAGGTCCTGCCGACCCTCGGCGAGGTGCCGCCCCCGTCCCGCCTGTTCGGCCCTCACCTCGCCGAGGCGTATGGGGCGAACGCCTCTGCCCATCGAGCATCCCAGCCGAGCTCTGCGAGCGCGAAGGACACGACTCAAGGATAGTGCAGAGTTCAGAGTGCAGAGTCCAGAGTGCAGAGTTCAGAGTGGCTGACAAGGCAACCGGATTGCTCTCGGCGAGTTCTTGAGAGCAACTCGGTTGCTTCGTTCCCTCACCGCCTGCCGCTTGCCGCCTGCCGTATGCCGCATGCCGCTTGCCGCCTGTCGTCTACCGTTCGAACCGCTGACCGACCCGATCGAGGAATCTCCCACCGGCGACCGCAAACTCGTCCGTCCACGCGTGAGCGGCGTCGAATACGTGCGTCTCGACGAAGACGCCGGCAGCAGTGAGGACGGCGCGATCGCTCCTCTCTTTCTCGGCGGTATACCAGTCGTCGTGCGTGCCGCGGCCGATGAGCGTGGGCGGTAAGCGGTCTGCCACGGGCTGGACATCCGGCGGCACATCGCCGGCAAGCACCAGCAGTCCATCGGCGGGTCCGGCAAACGCCGCCGCCCGGTACGCCGTCGCCACCCCTTGCGAGAACCCGGCGTAGACGAGCGGGCCACCAGCGTCGTAGTGCGCGCGCACCGCAGCGACCGCCTTCTTCACATAGGAGACGTTGTCGTCGATCACCAGCTCACGGTCTTCCCGCGTCATCCAGCATGCGACGACCTCGCGATCGCCCGAGGTGTAGAAGCGCGAGAGCGCTTGGATGCTCACGAGGACCCAATCGCGATCGGCCACCGTGCGTGCGAGCGCATCGAAATGGATGGTCGCGTTCTCACCGTAGCCGTGGAAGCCGACAAGCAGCGGATGGGGACCGGCAACCCGCGGCGCCTGCACCAGATACCGCCCGTGTGTGGTCGTTTCGAGCGTGTGCACAGTGGGCATATCAGGACCCTGCAAAACAACACGAAGACCACGAAGGCCACGAACGGATCCGTTGGGAAACTCCTTCCTTCGTGCCCTTCGTGTTGTCTTGGATCGGCCCCACCAGCTTTATCGCAGCACATCGAACATGTAGCTGTACTTGACGATAAAGCTGCGGTCGGTGCGCTGAGGACGCTCGACGAGGTCGTAGAGGCCGCGGGTGTCGGTGTAGACGACGAACAAGCCGGTGTTGGCCGCCTGCAGCCAGCCCAAGCGAAAGTTCATCGACCAGAGGTCTGCGCGATCATTGTACTGGACGAGACCCTGCACGAACGTCCGTGGCGTGAACGAGTAGGACACGCGTGTGCGAACCAGGTTGGTGACGAAATCTCCCGTGGGCAGGCTCACGTCGTTGCGCTGATACGACACTTCGGTCGTCAGCGTCTCGCCAAAGCGCGCCCGCACCGTCGGATTGAGCGTGACCCGCTTGCCGTTGAAGAACCCGCCCGCAAACGTCTGCAGATTCAGACTGAACGGCGCGCCCTGATTGGTCATCAAGACGATTTGCGCTTCGGCATTGTCGTAGGTGCCAGGGGGAACGAAGATGCCGGGATAGATCTCGAACGGGGTGCGCACCCCCTCGAGGGTCAGATTCATGCCGGTGTGCACTTCGTAGGCGTTGCGGAATTGCCAATGGCTGTCGATGTGCGAGTAGCCGGTCTCCTGAAAATCGTCGAAGCCCCAGAACCCGCGATACGTCACGTGCGGGCGGATCTCCTGAAGGCGCAGGAAGTCTTTGGGACGGAAGCGCGTCATGACGCGGGCGTCGGGCTTGCGATAGCCGCGGCGCGAGAGAAAGCCGACCTCGGGATTGAATTGATCGGCGACTTCCTGATAGCCGAGCTCGATGTCGATCTGCTCGAGGTTGGTGCGCGACCGCACGTTGAACGCGTACTCGTCAGCGCTCACGCCAGGCGTATCGGTCTGCGCGAGAAAGCTCGAGAGCACCGTGCTCTGGCCGATCCCCCACTTGCCGTCGACCGCGTACGTCCCGTTGCGGTCATCGTCTGGCGCCAGGTTGCCGACGCCTTGACGGTTCACGAACAAGCCGCCGACTTGCGATCGATTCGGCAAGTCGCGGCTGATGCGGACGACCGAGAAGTTCGTGCTGGCGAGCTGCTCGGAAAAATCGTCGGTCTGCATGTTGAGCAGTCCGATGTTGAACTGCCCCGCCTTGCCCGAGACACGGCCGCCGGCCAGGATGGGCACCTCCTCGCCTCCGGGACCGATGCCGATGCGCCGGCTGAAGAAGAGATCCACTTCCCCGGGGTTGCCAACGCTGAAGAACCCCGCATTCTCGAGGAAAAAGGGGCGCTTCTCCGGAAAGAACAGATTGAAGCGATCGAGGTTGACCTGCTGGTCGTCGACTTCGACTTGGGCGAAGTCGGTGTTCACGGTGGCATCGAGCGTGAGGGACGAGGTCAGGCTGTACTTGACATCACCGCCCACGTCGCCGAGGGTCACCGACTCGACGGGCCGATTACCCGAGGTGAGAATGTTGCCGAGCACGTAGGGCGTGACTTTCAAGTTGCGAATGCTGGGCGTTTGAATGCCCGAGAGCGCCCCCGCGAGCGACAGTCGATAGAGGCTGAACTGCTGCGGGATCGGCGCCCAGTACGCCCGCTCGTTGCGACGACGAATATTGCGCTGGAAGTTGACACCCCAGACCTGATCGGTCCCTGATGGAAAACGGAGCGTGCGAAAGGGGATGGCAAACTCGGCTGTCCATCCGATCTCGGTAATCTTGGCGCGCACTTCCCAGGCGCCGTCCCAGTTCAGGTTGAAGCCGCTGCCGGAGCCCGACTGCTGCATCTGCGCGCCGGCCAGCCCGCCACCGCCCTGCCCCTCGTTGGTGACCTGGCCGTCGTACTCGATGCCCGCCGGATTGGTGCCGAAGACGAATCCGTTCTGGCGGTCGCGGTAGGTATCGAAGATGAGCCGGAAGCTGTCGGTATCCTCGAGCGGTGCATCGCGCCGCGAATCGGACACGATGATGCCTGAAGGATCGCGGTCGTAGCAGACGACGCCGACATAGAGCGTGTCGGCGGTGAATACCAGGCGCACTTCGGTGCGCTCGGAGGCCGGCGCGCCCAGGTCGGGCTGTTCCTGCGTGAACCCCTCGACCGGCGTCGCGCCCTGCCACGCCGGATCGCCGATGACATCGCCATCGAGGAGGGGCCGCTCAGCAATGCGACTGGCAGTCGCGGTCGGCGACGAGGCGACTGCCGGATCGCCGCCGTTCAACTGCATTTGACCGGCAAACGCCGAGCCGGCGTCGGCCAGCACCAACCCCCAGGACGCGAGACACACCAGGGCGGGAATAGACAGATATTGACAGGTCATGGCTGACACGATGGGTAAATACGACAGGAAGGGTTCAGTATGTTACTACACCCGATGGACTACCTGACCTTCCACGTGGACGGCGAGGGCGCCGGTGACGTGCCGCTCTCGGCCGCCCTGTATCGCCCGTCGGAGGGCGCGAGTCCGTTCTCACTCCTCGTTCTGGCACACGGCGCCGGCGCCGGGCAGTTCAGTTCTTCGATGAAGGCCTACGCGGCCGGTCTTGCCGCCCGAGGCGTCGTCACCGTGACGTTCAACTTCCCCTATACCGAGGCGAAACGCCGCACGCCCGACCGGGCTCCCGTGCTGGAGCGCGCTTTTCGCCGCGCGATCGTCGCCTCGGCCCGTCATCCGCCCGCTCGTGGACGTCGGCTGTTCATCGGGGGCAAGTCGATGGGTGGGCGCATGGCGACCCATCTGGCTGCCGGACCGGCGGCATGGCCCGACGCCCCGGCGCTCGCGGGCGTCGTCGTCTTCGGCTATCCTTTGCGTCCGCCCGGCCGCCATCAGAGCGGCGATCGCGTGTCGCATCTGCACCGGCGCACGGTGCCCATGCTGATTGTCCAGGGCACGCGCGACCCGTTTGGCAGCCCCGAGGACATCCGCGTTGCCACGCAAGGAGGCGCCGCCTCAGCTCCGCTGTTGAATGTGTTGGCGGTCGAGGGCGGCGATCACTCGCTCGGCGTCCCGAAGTCCGCGCCACGGACCGGGGCCAGCGTGCTCGACGAGATGCTCGACGGCGTCGTCGCCTGGATGCGCGTGCAGGAGGCGGCCGGGGGTTAGGGCAAAGGGCAGAGTGCAGAGTGAGTGCAAAGTGCAAACGTTCAGTGACACCGCAACCGGGTTGCTCGCGCGATCCTCGAGAGCAACCCGGTTGCTTCGTGCCGTCAATACGGTTCGTGCAGCTTGACCGGATCGGTGACGGCTTGCGATCGCACGCGCAGGTTGATGACCTCTACGAACACCGAGAACGCCATGGCGAAGTAGATGTAGCCCTTGGGGATGTGCTGATCGAAGCCCTCGGCCACGAGCGACACGCCTATCAGCAGGAGGAACGAGAGCGCCAGCACCTTCACGGTGGGATGCCGGTTGACGAATCCGCTGATCGTCTCCGCCGACACGAGCATGATGCCCACGGCGAGGACCACCGCCGTGATCATCACCCACAGGTCGTCGGCCATCCCCACTGCGGTGATGACGGAATCGAGCGAGAAGACGATATCGAGCGCCATGATCTGCGCGATCACGGCACCGAACGAGGGCGACACCCTGGCCGAGCGATGTCCGGTCTCGCCCTCGAGCCGTTCGTGGATCTCCATCGTCGCCTTCGCGAGCAGGAAGAGGCCGCCACCGAGCAGGATGAGGTCGCGGCCCGACAGCTCTTGTCCCACGACGGTGAAGAGTGGCGCGGTCAGCCTGACGATCCACGCGAGCGACATCAGCAGCCCGATGCGCATCAGCATCGCCGCTATCAGCCCGACGCGACGCGCTTTCTGCTGCTGATCGGCTGGCAGCTTGTTGGCCAGGATCGAGATGAAGATGACGTTGTCGACGCCGAGGACCACCTCGAGCACGGTGAGCGTCACGAGGGCGACGAGCGCATCGGCTGAAAACATCCCGTCCATCATCGAGAACCGCCCTTATGCGGGCAGGCCGCGGTGTTGATGCACGCGTCGGCCAACCGCAAGCGCGCCACGGGGCGCCCGCCCGCGATGTGCTCGTCGACGATCGCCTCGACGTCGTGCTCGGTCACGCCGCCGTACCACACCGCGTCTGGATAGACGACCACGGTCGGCCCATGCTCGCACTGGTCGAGACATCCCGCCTTGTTCGCGCGCACGCGACTCGTCAGCCCGCGAGCGGCTAACGCCTTCTTGAACGCCCTTTGCAAGCGCTCCTCGGCATACGGGTCGCACGAGCCGCGCGCATGGCCGGGCTCACGCTGATTGCAGCAGACGAAGATGTGCTTTTCGAACGGCGCCATTCGGTGGAGTCAGAGGGTAGAGTTCAGAGTTCAGAGTTTCGGAAGTGCAGAAATGCAGGTCAGTGCAAAGTGCCACTACGCATGCCGCCTCTCCGCCTCCGCGGCCGCAGGCCGCTTCGGCGAGACCTCCCCGTAGCTCGCGTGTGCACGCGCGAGCGAAGGCGGGCCGCCCGCGATCGTATGCCGTGCGCCGGATGCCCTGTGCCATATCTCGACTGTGGTCTGTCCCGCTGCCGTCGTCCCCCTGCCGTCTGCCGACTGAACGTCAGCCGATCTGGAGCTCGGGGCGGTCCTTGAGTCCACTCCAGGTCTCGGGGTCTTGCCACAGCAGTGTCCAAAAATACCGAGCCACGTCGGCGGGCGGGAATCGGCTGCTGAGCGCGGTGACGGCGCGATCGAGGGTCGGCGGCTCGGGCGCCGAGGGAGACTCCTCGGCGATGAGCCCGTTGTCGTGGCTCACACCAAGCTCGTCGAGAAACGCGCCCATCATCGGCCGCTGATGGTGCAGGTGATAGGAGACGAGCAGGCGCGCGGCCAGCAGATCGGAGACTTGCGCCAAGCCGGCCAGATACTTCGCCTTCTTCTCGACCGGCAACGTGAGCACGCTCTTCGGGCGGAACTTGATGTGACCCGCAATCAAGCTCACCGCTTCCGCGCGCTCAAGCGCCGCCTGGTCATCGACCCAAAAGGCGGTGGCAGCCGCGGTTTTCACGTCGGCCGGCATCAGCTTCCACAGCCGGGCCGGCCGCATCTCCTCTGGCGACGACGACATGGCGGGAAGTGTACCAGACATTCTGCGACTCTCGGTCATGCCCGGCTCGCATGAATGACCAATACGCGCCGCATTTGCATATACATCTCACAAACTGATTCGTCGAATGCGGACGTTCTATGTTGCTCTGCTCGACGATCGTCGATAACCATCACGTCGGTCGGTCGAAACCCGACTCGAGGAGGGCAGGAGTCGCGCCTCCCGCTCCGCGACCGGCCCGAGGTGCTGATCATCGTGCACAGGCGTCTTCGACTGATTTTCATCGCGGCCGTGAGCTTCGGTGGCCTCATGGCCTTGTCGCTTCGCCCGCCCCCACCTGTCGCGCCTCCGCCGCTCGATCTCGATGGCGGCGATGTCGCCTGGATGCTCGCGGCCGCCAGCATGGTGCTCTTCATGACGCCGGGGCTGGCATTCTTCTATGGCGGGCTCGTCTCGGCCAAGAACGTCATCTCGACGATGCTGCAGTGCATCATCGCGCTGGGGGTGGTGAGCATCATCTGGGTGCTCGTCGGCTTCAGTCTGGCC
>JAIVJN010000317.1 GCA_020200025.1 Acidobacteriota bacterium
GACGGTTGTCGACTTGATGCGATCAGCGACGCCCACGAGTCCGGCCGGGACACCATCGACGGCGACGAACATGACAGTCTCGCCCTTACCGCGGAGCTCATCGCCGAAGAGCGTCAGATGTTTGTCGTCGACACCGAGGTCTGACAGCAATGACATGTTGCCAATCGCAACCCGGCGACCATCGACGAGCCCGATCACACCCTTGCCGGTGACGGACTGGAAGTCCGAGACGCCGACGAGGGTGACACCACGCGCGCGGGCCCCGGCCACGATCGCGGACGCCAGCGGGTGCTCGCTCACCTGTTCGAGACTGGCGACCAGGCTCAGCAGGCGCTGCTCTTCGAATCCCGGCTGTGCCGACACGGTCGTCAACGTCGGTTGGCCCTCGGTCAGGGTGCCGGTCTTGTCCACAACGATGGTGTCCACGCGCTCCAGGACCTCGAGCGCCTCGGCGTTTCGCAGCAGTACGCCGATCTCGGCCCCACGCCCCGTGCCGACCATGATCGACATCGGCGTCGCCAGCCCCAGGGCACACGGGCACGCGATGATGAGCACAGCGACCGCGTTGACCAGGGCGTGCGCAAAGCGCGGCTCGGGTCCAACGAAGCCCCACACGACGAACGTGATTACCGCGACCGCAATCACCAGAGGCACGAACCAACCGGACACGGTGTCAGCCAGACGCTGGATGGGCGCACGCGACCGTTGTGCCTCACCGACGAGTCGAACAATCTGTGCGAGCAGCGTGTCGCCGCCGACGCGCTGGGCCTTCATCACGAACGTGCCCGTTCCGTTGACCGTACCGCCGGTGACCTTGGTGTCAACCTGCTTCTCGACCGGAATCGGCTCGCCGCTCACCATCGACTCGTCCACGGTGCTGTGGCCGTCGACGACGACGCCGTCGACCGGAACACGCTCGCCCGGGCGGACGCGGAGCCGGTCCCCCACGTGCACCTGCTGGAGAGGCACCTCCTCTTCGGTGCCGTCCGCCGTGAGCCGCCGAGCCGTGGTTGGAGCCAATCCGAGCAGGTTCCTGATGGCGGTGCTGGTTCGGCTGCGCGCGCGCAGCTCCAACACCTGGCCGAGCAGGACGAGTACCACGATGAAGGCCGCGGGCTCGAAGTACACGCCGACCTGTGCGCCGTGGGTGCGGAAGGAATCGGGAAACAGCCCTGGCGCGAGCGTGGCAATGACGCTATAGCCGTACGCTGCACCAACGCCCAGGGCAATGAGCGTGAACATGTTCAAGTGTCGGTTCACGACTGAGGCCCATCCCCGGACGAAGAACGGCCACCCACCCCACAGGACGACAGGCGTCGCCAACACGAGCTGCAGCCAGTTCATCCAGGATGGCGGAAACAGGTTGAGCAGCGGCTGGCCGGGCATCATGTCCGACACCATGAACGCCAGGATGGGTGCCGTCAGAATCAGCGAAAAGCGGAAGCGCCGCGACATGTCGTCGAGCTCGGGGTTGCGCTCCTCGAGCGTGATCACCCGAGGCTCGAGCGCCATCCCACAGATCGGGCAAGCGCCTGGGGCGTCTCGGACGATCTCGGGGTGCATCGGGCACGTCCAATCGGTCTTCGTGAGCGGAGCCACCGACACCGGTTCGAGCGCCATGCCGCACTTGGGGCAGGCGCCGGGACCCACCTGTCGAATCTCGGGGTCCATTGGACAGGTGTACTCCTGTCCAGGCGCCGCCTCGTGCGGGTGTGCCTCGCCGGCCGGTGCTGGGCTGAGGAACCCCTGGGGGTCTGCGCGGAAGCGCTCGAGGCAATGCTGACTGCAGAAGTAGTAGGTCTCGCCTCGATGACTCAGGTGACCGACGGCATCCTCGGGACGGATGCTCATGCCGCAGACGGGATCGACGACTTCTCGAGTGACGGGTGCCGGAACGGTGGACATGCTCACCTCTAACCCCTCAATGCACTTGAGTGGCTCATGGGCGCACTCGTGCGGGTTCACGGTGTGGGCGCGATTCCACGACGTGTCCGCAGAATGCGCGCCGATGGCGCCCGCAACTCCAGTGAGCTCCGGGCATAGTGTCGCGTCCCCGAAGTGCTCTTAACACCGAGGGCGACGATGCGCCCGGCGCGACGAGGGCGTCACTGCTGCCCGCCGCCTTCGCGGGATCGACTTGCATACCACAGACCGGATCTGTCTTCATGTCGGACCTCCTCCTTCACCTAGCTTGACGCAGCGGCGCCTCCTTCATTACACCTCCCCTCGGCGGACGGGCGTTCCGCACGAACAGTCCCGGCAGCCATGCTCCGCACACGTCCCGCACGATGCGGTCACCCATCGCTTCAGCGCCTGTCGCGCGCGGAACACTCGGACGCCAGCGTTGGCCGCGCTCAGTCCCTTGTCCGCGGCGAACGTCTTCACCGGGACGCCTTGGATGTCGATCGCCTCCAGCGCCTCCGCGTACTCGGGCTTGAGCGTGCCGGCCAGCCGTCCGACGCAGGCGCAGATTTCCTGGTGAAGCTCCTCTGCTACGGCGTCCATCGTCTCCAGCTCCTTCGCCAGCGCAGTCATCGCACGATCGGTGGCGTCGCGTCGGCGAGTGTGATCGATGAGGGCGTTGCGGAGTACGCGATAAACCACGGGACCAGGGCCTCATCGGGGACGGCTTCGAGGCGGTCGAGGTTACGGGCAAAGGCGTCCTGCAAGAGATCCTCGGCTGTCTCCCGACTGCCGAGGCGGCGCTCGAGGTAGCGAAGGAAAACGCGATGGTTCTCGACCCGGACAGCGTCCGCCGCGAGACGGTCGAGTCATCGGCCACGTCGTCTATCATGTCTGCCCTCGTGGCCAGTATAGGCACAAGTCGTTTGACGGCCGATGAGCGAGGTCTTCTACGATCGCAGGGTGCTGGTCACTCTGGACCACCCTCGTTCTCCAAGCGCTGTACACTGGCATCAATGCAACTCGAATACACGAAAGAGACGTCCGCCGACGGCGGTGCTAGCCATGTCGGTCGAATGCCTGTCCATCTGGTCAATCCTAGTCATCTGTCATTTGGCGTCGGAGTAATCACGCCACGATGGCTGTTCGTCCTGGCCGCCGCGACTCCGGCTTCGCATGGCCGTCCGCATATCACGGACGAAACCTTGGAGCCCTTCGACCTTGACACCGTCCACCCCGGTGACGTCGTGGGCGTGGGTATTCACACAGGCAATGCACTTCGGGGCTACGAAATTGGCACCCTCGCGAGGGCCCGGGGAGCCGTGGTGGTCTTCGGCGGTATCCACGCCACGCTCTACCCCGACGAGGCGCACAATCTCGGCGGTGCGCACGCGGTCGTCAAGGGCGACGGTGACGTCGCCTGGCCGCTCGTGCTCGATGACGCGGCCCGCGGCACATTGCAGCCGATTTACGAGGCCGGACGAGTCGATGCCGACGAGTTCGTTTCGGCGCGCTGGGAGCTCCTGCCGGCCGGCCGCTACATGTGGGGATCGGTGCAGACGGTTCGCGGCTGTCCGAAGCACTGCTCGTTCTGCTCGGTATGGCGCACCGATGGCCAGAAGCCGCGACAGCGCCGTGTCGACGCGGTCGTCGAGGAGATCGCGGAGCTCCGCAGGCGGGGCTTTCGTTTCGTGGCGCTGGCCGACGACAATTTCTACCCGGTGACCTTGGCCGATCTTGCGATGGCCGAGCGCCAGCGCAACGGTGCACGGCTCGAGCAGTTGCGGACGCTGCGGGCCGAGCGCTTCGAGCTCATGGACCGCCTGGCCCAGCTCCCCTCGGACATGGTGTTCTTCACGCAGATCACCATGGAGGCCGCCGAGGATGAAGCCTTCCTCACGGCGATGCGGCGCGCCAACATCAAGGGTGCGCTCGTGGGCGTGGAGGCGGTGACGCCGGAGGGCCTCAAGGACGTGTACAAGGGCTTCAACGACGTCGGCGAGGCCCTGGTTACACGCCTGCGCACGTTCCGCGACCACGGCGTGCATGTCCTCGGCTCGTTCATCTTCGGGCTGCCGAGCGATCGCCCCTCTACGTTCGAGGCGACGGCCGACATTGCCGAGCGCGCGGGGCTGACCTTCGCGCAGTTCGTGATGCTGACGCCCTTCCCAGGCACCATTGATTTCAACGCGTGGGAGAAGAGCCTCGGCGGGATCAGTTCTACAGTGTGCGGCGGATTTGGGCACGATCCCAGTGCACTCCCACCCTGCGGGCGCGACTCGCGTTCCTGCTGATCTCGAAGTTATACAGACAGATGTACGCCAACACCGGGATTGCCACCGACAGCGCGCGCGTGAATCGCGCGAATCGGTGGGCACGCCTCATCGCCAGGCCGTGCCGGCATCTGTTCACGGCCCGTCCCTTGCCGGATTTGGTGACACCGACGTCCCGCGTCTGGCAGCCTAATGAAAAGGCTCTGAGCCTGAAGTGATTTCCTACTTCAGGTCGAAAGGACCGATCAGCGCCGGAGAACGAGCAGAATTCTCGCGGCCACCCAATCCGCTTTGAACGTCGATGATCATCATCAGACCGCCCCCACCTTGCATCTCGACGTTGTTGTTCGTCGTGTGATGACCAATGTGGCAGTGGATGAGCCACTTCCCGGGCTTCAGGGCCTTCCAGACGACGTCGTACCGTTGCCCTGGGCCAACGTTGAGGGTGTCTGCTGAGTACCGCGCCGAGGGCTGAAGCGTTTCTCCATCGATTGCGACGACCTGAAACGGTCCACCGTGAATGTGCATGGGGTGGATGAATCCGTTGCTGGATCCGATGAAGCGGACCTTGAGCGTCCCGCCGACGACTGCATGAAGAGTGATTGAAAGATGAACAAGCCGAACGCGAAACCAGTTACGTACTCGACCATGAGGTCGATCCACATGGGCAGGCCCAGCGCAGCGGTCACCGCCGCGGCGAGAATGATGCCAGTCGCATCCCCGGCAACGCAGTGGATGGTCGAACCGACGCCCTGCTTCCACAGCGGCCGGACGAATTGCTCGTGCTCGCCCGGTCGAGGCTCCTTGTCTGCCAGCACATACAGCAGGAGCCCGAGAGGCCCCATGCATAGCGTGAGACGAGGATGAAGCCCCACTTCATCACGACAGGCTCGGGTTGTTCCGAAACTGGTCCCACGCGACGTAGGCAGTCGACGCCACCGCGATGAGGAACCACGCGACGAGTAAGTAGTCCACGGGTTGAATCAACATGGTGGCGTCCGGATTATTCAGGTAGGAGTGTTGCCGCATGGGCTGAATCGTGTCTACCCCACACGTTCCTTCCATCCGTATAACGCTTGGCTCCTGAGCAGCAGTGCAATGCCAGCGACAATAGCGGCCAACGAGGCCAGGTGTGCGACCGACAACTCGGCGACGACGCGCTCGTTCACGCGGATGAACTCGATGGCAAAGCGAAGCGCACCGGCGAGCATGAGATACGCGGCAAGCACGACGCGATCCGGGCGCGTCTCTCTGCGCCAGCGCAGGAGCAGAAGCGCGATCGGAACCAGGACTGCCGCCTCGTACAGCTGCGTCGGGTGCACTGGGACTGTCGTGGGAGGCAAGCCGTCAGGAAACGCCACGGCCCACGGGAGATCTGTGGGCCGTCCGTAGTCGTCACCCACGAGAAAGCACCCGATCCGGCCGATGGCGTGACCGATCGCCAATCCAGGTGTTGCCGCGGCTAGGACGGGGATGAGCGGCAGTCGGCGACGGTGCATCAACCAGAGCCCGGCGATCAGACCGCCGGCAAAGCCGCCGAACCAGCTCATCCCGCCGCGGGAAAGGAGCAAGTCGACGATCGGCTCCTCTCCTGAGTGTTCGATCGCCCAGAGGAGCTTCGCGCCCGCCAGACCGCCGACGACGCCCGCGAGGCCGGTGTCAAGGGCGCCGTCTGGCAATCCCGCGCGGCGAAGCTCCCTGCTGAAGAGCCACAAGCCGACGAGCGCGCCGACGGCGACGAGAACACCGAAACTGGTGACCTCGAACTGTCCGATGCGAAAGAGGACTGGGTAGATGTCGCCTCCCGTCGTTACTACCGCGCCGCCGGCCTCCTCGCGGGTCGGCTCGACGTGTGCGAGTGCCGGATCGTCCAGGCGCCATTACGTCCCTTCACGGCTGGGACGAGGGTCGAGACACAGGCCGCGCCTCTCATCGTGTGCCTCGAATCGCCCTACTTGGTGGCCGCGGCGGCGCCGA
Source organism: Acidobacteriota bacterium (assembly GCA_020200025.1). Lineage (GTDB taxonomy): Bacteria > Acidobacteriota > Vicinamibacteria > Vicinamibacterales > UBA2999 > JAIVJN01. The sequence continues at coordinate 6,153 of JAIVJN010000317.1, forward strand.
GCTCGATCACCTTGGCCATCGTCTTTTCCTTGTCCTTCTCCTTCTCCGTCACGGCCGTAATGACCACGCGCATTCCGGTCTGAATGTCTTCGACCTTCATCGCCTTCTTGTCCTTGAGCACCTTCGTGTCCTTCGTGATGTACAGGGTCACGTCGTTGCCCTCTTTGTCCTTGAGCATCACGTGATCCGATGCCGCCATCGTGACCGTTCCAAGGACCTTGTGCTCGTGGCCGGGATGCGCAAACACCGCAGCAAGGGTAACCACGGCGAGCACGAACGATGCGAGGAGCGTGATACCGAAACGTCGAGTCATCGTGTTCTCCTTCAACGAGGGGAGCGATTCGGCCGGCACGTGCCGGCGAGGAGCCGATCCGCTCCCCGGATGGAGCGGCTCCTGAGTTTATGGCCTCTGAGGCGGTGACCTACAACCAGAGTCGAATGCCGAGGGCCAGCTGTGCGCCACCCGTCTTGTCGCCGGCGGCCTCCGCGTAGTCGGCGGTGCCGAAGAACTTTCGATTCCACGTGACACCGACGTACGGCGCGAGCTCGCGACGAAGCTCGTAGCGAAAACGCAGTCCCGCGTCCACCGAGCCGAGGCCAGCCCCGATTCCACGCTCGGGATCGGACTTACCGTAGATCTGCACTTCGACGAGCGGCTGCAGGATCAAGCGGTTCGTCAGAAGCAGCTCGTACTCGGCTTCGAAACGGACGTGCGTGCGGCCGGATGCACCGACGTACGCCGTTGCTTCCAGTTCGAACCAGTACGGCGCCAACCCCTGGATGCCGACGGCGCCCCACGTCTGCGCCGGGCCCGGCCGAAAATCCTGCCGCACCCCGGCGACGAAATCCCACCATCGCCCGATCGCGCGCCCGTAGAGGAGGTGCGCCTCGGCCTCGGCGACATCACCGTCCTCGCTCTCGCCTTCGCTCCGGAACCAGAAGCGATCCCGATCCCGCCCGATCCAGCCCTTGTTGTCCCAGTTCAACCCTGCGTCTCCGCCGCCGGTCTGCCACTCCAGCTGATCGAACAAGACAAAGTAGTTCACGGCCGTGTCGTGCACGGCGTGACCTCTGACATCGGGAAACGCGGCCTTGCGATCCTCGTCCGTCACCGGAAGGATGCCAGGGGGCAGGTCCGGTGGCACGGGCTGCTGGTGCTTGGCATGCTCCTCAGGCGCGGCGGACGTCGCCGGCCCCTGCGGCTTGGTTGGACCCTGTCGGTGGCTGGCGTGATCGTCGGTCTGCTGCGTGACCGTCGGATCGGCGGGATATTTCGAGGGGGTCTGGCCCCTGGAATCGGCGGGCCAGCCTCCGATCAGGACGGCGGCCACCGCGATCGTCGTGATCCGCATCAGGCGACTCATTCGTCCACCCGCACTTCCCGGAACATCCCCGCTTCCATGTGGTAGAGCAGATGGCAGTGATACGCCCACCGCCCCAGGGCGTCGGCGGTCACGCGGTAGCTCCGCTTGCTTCCAGGCGGCATGTCGACGGTGTGCTTCCGTACATGGAACTGGCCAGTGTCGTCTTCCACGTCGCTCCACATCCCGTGCAGATGGATGGGGTGCGTCATCATCGTGTCGTTGACGAGCACGATGCGGAGCCGCTCGCCATACGTCAGACGCAGCGGCTCCGCGCTCGAGAACTTGATCCCGTCGAACGACCACGCAAAGCGTTCCATGTGGCCCGTGAGATGAAGCTCGATCGTGCGTCCGGGCTCGCGCCCGTCGGGGTCCTCGAAGACGCTCCTCAGGTCTCCGTACGTCAGCACGCGGCGGCCGTTGTCGCGAAGGCCGATACCCGGGTCGTCGAGCCTTGACGTGGGCGTCATGGTCTGCATATCCACCAGCGGATTGCCCTCTTCGCTGGGAGGATGCGACTGCATGCCTTCGCCCATCCCCGACATGTCGTGGCCCGCGGGTGGAGCCGACGTCACCGGCTCGTCCGGCATGGTGTGGCCGGCGTGAGGATCGGGAGGTGTCGCGGCGCCTTGGTTCATCGCGCCCATGTCGTGGCCCATGCCACCGTGGCCCATATCCGCCATCGTCAGCAGGACGGGGGGGTCTGGCTCGGGTACCGGCGCCGTGAGACCTTCATGGACCGCCAGCGTGCCGCTTGCGTAGCCGGTGCGATCCATCGACTGCGCGAATATCGTGAACGCGTCCTGACCAGACGGCTCGACGATGACGTCGAATGTCTCGGCCACGGCGATCCTGAACTCGTCGACCGACACGGGATGTACGTACTGCCCATCCGCAGCCACAACCGTCATCTTCACGCCCGGAATACGCACGTCGAAATACGTCATCGAGGAACCGTTGATGAATCGAAGACGAACGCGCTCGCCCGGGTGGAAAAGCCCCGTCCAATTGCCGGCGGGCGCCTTGCCGTTCATCAAGTAGGTGTAGGTATAACCACTGACGTCGGCAAGATCTGTGGGCCTCATGCGCATCTGGCCCCACATCCGACTCTCCGCGAGCGTCTCCTGGAAACCCTTCGTACGCACGTCACGGATCACATCTCCGACGGTGCGCTGATTGAAGTTGTAGTAATCCGGCACTTTTTTCAGCTTGGCGAAGAGCCTCTTCGGATCTTCATCGGTCCAGTCCGACAGCAGCACGACGTGCTCGCGGTCGTACTGGACGGGGGACGGCTCACGCCCCTCGATGATGAGCGGACCGTACACCCCAATCTGCTCCTGGAACGCGGAGTGACTGTGGTACCAGTAGGTGCCAGCCTGTCGCACGCGGAAGCGGTACACGTAGGTCTCGCCCGGGCGAATGCCGTTGAAACTGAGGCCAGGAACGCCGTCCATGTTCGCCGGCAGCAGGATGCCGTGCCAGTGGATCGAGGCCTCGTCCTCGCGCAGTCGGTTGGCGACACGCACGGTGACCGTATCGCCCTCTCGCCAACGCAGGAGCGGGGCGGGCAATGAGCCGTTCACCGTGTGCGCCGTACGAGCCGCTCCTGTGAAATTCATCGCGGTTTCGCCGATCGTCAAGTCAAACTCAGTACCCGACAGCGTGTCCTGAGGGCGCGATCCCGTCTGAGCCCACGCGGACGGCTTCCAGAGGCCGAGCCCTGCGAGCGCCCCACCCACGGCCAGGCCTTTGACAAAGGTCCGACGCGAAGCCGGCGACGCCTCACGGAATCGTGACGGTTGCTTGTGCGATCTCATGGGTGCCTCGGCCCTGAACGGGCGTCGATCGCTAGTCATATGCTGCTAACGATCAACAGCAAGGGAGGCACGGAGTACGGCTTTCATGATCGAATCCCTTCCGAGATCGCCGGCACATCCGTGCCCGGGATCAATTCACTGAACGAAGACTGAGGACTGCAGATGGCGCGGACGCGCCAGCGGAGGAGGGATCAGACGCGGAGAACGACTAGAGCGCGCGTTGGAGACGGCAGGGCGAAGGGAGGACTGTAGCCGGATTTGCTACAGAGCGAGATCTGCGAGTGGAGCGGCGCAACGAGGACGGAGGCCGTCGCGATCAATGCGCCTCTGTCGGCGCGAACGGCTGCCACCGATGCGCTCAAAACGGTGTCGGTGCTCGTGCAGCAGGCGCGCTCTGAAGAAGCGGCCACGTCGATTGCCCCTTGTCGCGATACGCTACGAGCCCGTTCGCTCTCTTGCGCGGGCGCGTTGTGGCGGCCGGCAGCCGGCGCTCCTCTCTCGTCTCTCGTCGCTTGCGCTTCGGCCGCGGGCATCGAGCCGTGAGTGGCGTGGTGATGGGCTTTGTCAGCCATCGCCGCCGAGCTGCTGTGGGCCATTGCCGGCATGCAAAGGGCTGCGCATGCTGCCGCGAAAGCCGGGGTCCCGGCGAGCGCGACGATCATCGCGAGACTGACGGCCCGATATGTCCAAGAGCCCACGACCGCAGTATATCGCGTTCTTCAGGAGGCCGCCGAATGTTGATGACCTTTGAGGCGGCGCCCTCAAGCGGTTCGCGGCGCAAACCGCGGGCGCGTGGGCGATGGTGCCTGACCCAGATTCTTGGCAGCCGTTGCGCTCGGCACGGTCAGAGCCTGCGATGGAGGTGGTGGCTACTGACGCTCCGCGGCGGGCGTCAGCTTGGTGACCGACGCGGGACGGCGATCGCCTTCGACGCCCACCCAGTCTGCACTGCCGCCATCGGCGTGTCGCTGCTTCACCTTCCACGCAATGTGGCCGCCCTTCGGCGGATTGCGTGCGAAGAACACGAATTCGCCATACTCGCCGGGCTTGATCTCCTGGGTCCACGTGATGCCGACAATGCGATCGCTTTCGCGGCGAACTTCGTAGGTGAATCCGGGACCCACGAGGACGCCGGTCACCGTCACGTCTGCGGGTACCTCCAGATCGATCGAGGTGGTGGGCACCTTCCCTTCGGTGGGCACGCGCACGGTGTACCGCTCTCCGGCTCCGGCGCGTGATTCGCGCGGCCATACGGTGACGTGTGCGTTCGCGGTGGTCGCAACCAGAACGAGAGCGATGGCAATGGCAGTCGCACGCATCTGGGG
>JAIVJN010000085.1 GCA_020200025.1 Acidobacteriota bacterium
GTATCGCGCGGCTCGCCAACGCGACAGGGACAATTGCGGGGACAATCGCGTCAGGCGCCACGGTGACGCCGATCGTCAGTGCCCGTAAATAGTTGATTCTAAAGTGCCGGAGGAGGGGATCGAACCCACACACTCGCAAGGAGTACGGGATTTTGAGTCCCGCGCGTCTGCCAGTTCCGCCACTCCGGCGCCGGTGCGACCTCGATTATGACGAACGGAGCCGCCGGCTGTCATCTTCTGTCTTCCTTGTCGGCAAGCGGCAAGCGGCAAGCGGCAGGCGGCGGAGGCGGCAGGCGGCAAGCGAGCGCACCTGTCGCACCTCGCTCGTGCACTCTGCACTCTCTAACCCTCCGGCATCCAAACGAGCGCCAGCAACTGCACGCTCACCCCGCCCCTGCGCGGCTTCACCACGACCGTCTCGATGGTGGCGTTGGCTTCGACGAACTCGGCGGCGACCGCCTGCATCGCGTCCTCGGCTTCGGCGCCGAGCGCCGCGCGCTGTGCCTCGAGTGTCGCGAGCGTGTCCTGCGCCCGCGACACGTCCGCCGCTTCGCGCCCCATGCGGCTCATGCCGCGGGCCGCGGTGGTGGCTCGCCCCAAGGTCGAGGCCGTGACGGCCTTTCGTCCGAGCAGTGCGCCAAAGATCGTGGCGGCGACCGACACGCCGGCTTGGACCTTCGAGTCGGTTGCTTGCTCCGCTTCCCGCGCGCTCATCTGCTCGGCGCGCCGGATCTTGGCATCGAGCGTGGCGAGCTTCGGGCGAAACTTCTCGCGCACCTTGCCGACCGCCGCATCGCGCGCTTCGCGGCAGGCAATCTGCACACGCAGCGCGAACTCGCGCGCCGATTCATCCGCGCGCGAGGTCAACCCGACATGACGGCAACGCCGCAACTCGAGACCTTGCGATCGAGCAGCCCAGCGAGCCAACGCCTTCGACCACGTGACATAGCTTTTCGCTTGCGTCGCTTTCGAGGGGAGCCGTGCGAAGGGGCGGGTGGTGGTCGCCGGCGTCGCGCTCAGATCCGCGGGAGAGAAATCGGCCAGAGTCGCATGTTCCCAGTCGACGGGTAGCGGGCCGCTGATCACGGGCGTGAACACCGTGACGTCACTGGTCTCGTCGATGCCGAGCTTGGCGTCCGCGTACTCCAACCGTAAGGACCCGAGAATCACCGGCGTCCACACGGCTCCATCACCTGGCGCGAAATACTGCACGATGTCTGGCGCGAGCACAGGCGCGGTGACCGGGCCATCCTGGCGTCCGTTGGCCCTCGCCACAGGATCACGCTCGAGCTCCGGTGGGGCCGGGTGCGAGGCGAGCGCGTCGGCGACGCGCGAGTTGGGGGCGCCGGCTGCCGGCGCAGGCGAAGGCACAGCCGCTGCGCTCGTGTGATCGGAGCCATTGCCCGCGTGAGCCGCGGCTCCATCTGCGGCCTCTGTTTCCCTGTGACCCTCGGCGGCGAGGCGACGAATCTCGTCGCGGCCGAGCGGACCGCGCAGATACGACAACGTCCAGCGCGTCTGAAACACAATTGGCTCGCGGTCGTGCACGTTGTGCAGCAGAAACATGCGCTTCTGCAAGCCGGAGAGCAAGGTGTCCATGCGAGCTCGGTCGAGTCCTGCGCCCGCGGCAGCGGCCGCCCCTTCGAGGCCCTCGAGCACGCGCGCCTTGTCGCGCTCGGTTTGCAAGCGGCCCAGCATCCACGTGCCAGCATTCGCCAGTGCCTTGTAATCGAGATCGACCGGGTTCTGTGTCGAGAGGACACATCCCAGACCGACCGCTCGCGCCTGTTTGAGGAGGCGCAGAAGGGGAGCCTTCGACGGCGGATTGGCGACGGGCGGCAGAAAGCCGACGAGCTCGTCGAAGTAGACGAGCGCGCGCAAGCTGGAGGTGCCTCGTTGCGCGCGCATCCAGGCCAGCAACTCGTTGAGGAGCAGAGCCACGAAGAACATGCGCTGCTCATCGTTCAAGTGCGCGAGGGTCACGATCGAGACGCGTGGCCTGGCATCGGCCGTGTAGAGCAGGCGGTCGATGTCGAGCGGCTCGCCCTGCAACCACGCCTCGAAGCCAGGCGCGGCGAGCAGGTTATTGAGCTGCACGGCGAGCGCGAAGCGCTCCGCCGCGGGATAGAACGCCTCGAGCTCGAGCACGCCGACTCTAGTGAGCGGCGGCGTCTGCACCTGTGCGATGAGCGCCGGCAGATCGAGGTCACGAGAGGCGCGCCATGCCTCGCCGAGCAAGGTCGCGATCAGAATGTGCTCGCGGCTCCGCATCGGTTCGGCCGGCATGCCGGCGAGCGTCAGCACGCTCGTTGCCGCGGTCGCGACACGCTCGGCCAACAGCTCGGCGTCTTGCACGACCGCGTGGGAAGGCGCCGCAAACGAGCGCACAATCGAAAGCTGACGACCGGTCGCGCTGCCCGGGGTGTAAAGCGCGAAGTCCGCCGCATGCTTGAAACGTTCGACGCGCCTGCCGTCCTGCCCCCACTCGGCGAGCCCTCGAGCCCAGCGGTCCGCTTCGTGCTGCGCGACCGCCTCCCTGTCCTGTCCCACAGCTCTGGCTTCCTGCTCGTTCACCCACGGGGCGAACTCAGATGCGGTCAGGCCAGGGAACGTCAGCATCAGATTGGGAAGGTCGCCCTTGGGGTCGATGGCGATGACCGGGAGGCCGTCGATCGCGGCCTCTTCGATCAACCCGATGCCAAGCCCCGTCTTCCCGCTGCCGGTCATCCCGACAATCACGGCGTGGGTGACCAGGTCGGCCGAGTCATACAGCAGCGGCACCTCGTCAACATCGTGAGTGTCGGGATCGGCGCGTCGCCCGAGATAGAAGAGGCCGAGCTGTTCGAAGTCCATAGGATGTGTGGGGCTACTCAAAAACGAAACCGGGTTTCGTTTCGATCGTAGACCACCGAAACGAAACCCGGTTTCGTTTTATACATCCAACCCGACCGATCGCATGAGCGCGATCGCATTGCTCGTTTGCACGACACCCGGCTTCAATCGGTAGTCGAACTGCAGCTCGCCGTTCTCGAACCGATCCTCGAAGTGCACGTTCGCCGCACGCAACCCCGGCCGTGCGACCAGATCGGCCAGGGCCAAGTCGTGCGTCGTCACGAGGCCAATTGCTCCCAGATCCACGAGGCCCGAGACGATCGCCTCCGCTCCCTGCCTGCGGTCGTGTGAATTGGTGCCCGCCAGCACTTCGTCGAGCAGGAAGAGCACGCCGCGCTCCGACGGTTCAGCCCGGCGCGCCAGCGCCACGATCTGGCTGATGCGGCTGATCTCGGCGTAGAAGCGCGAGCGCCCAGCCTGAAGCGAATCTTGAATCCGCAGCGTCGCGCCGATGGCGAGCGGCGTCATCCGCAGAGCCTTCGCCCGCACCGGCGCACCGGCCTGCGCCAGCACTGCGTTGATGCCCACCGTTCGCAGCAGCGTGCTCTTGCCCGACATGTTCGAGCCGCTGACGAGGAGCACGTGCGCGGCACCCCCGCCGAGTACGACATCATTGGCAACCCCACGGTGCTTCGGGATGAGGGGATGGCCGACCGCCGTCGCGTCGAAGCGCGGTCGTCCAGCGACGACCTCGGGCATGGGATCGGATGGGTGCTCGAACGTGTAGGTTGCGAGCGCCGACAGCGCTTCGAACTCGGCGAGGACGTCGAGCCAGATCTTCACGGCGGGCCCACACCGCGCGCGCCAGCGGTCCACCGCGAACGCCAACTGCGTGCCGAGCGCGAGAACCGCGGCAATGGGGCCGAACAACAGGTTGTGTCGTGACGCGAGCACATCCACGAGGCGTGCGAGACGGCCAATCTCGATCGACGGCACGCGACCCGTCGACGCGAGCGCCTCCGCCAATCGCACCAGCCGAGGGCTCGTGAACGTCTCGCGCTCGAGCCGGCGCAAGAGCTCTGTCAGAACGGCCAGCTCGTGCTCGCGCCGTTCGACGCCGTGAACGACCTCGTGCACGGCATGTCGAAACCTCCACGCCACGACGCCCTGGACGCCGAGCACGGGGAGGAGCGCCCCAGGAGGCTCGCCGCTCCAGATCCAGACGCCGATCATCGCCACCGACAGCACGGCTAGCGCGGCCAGGAGCGCAGGGGCCCACCGCGCCGTCAGCCGCGCAGGGCCGTTCGCCCACGCGACCAGGGCCGCGGTGTCGACGCCGGTGACATCTGGCCCGAGAATCGAAATCTCTTCCCGGAACGCGACGTGCGGCGTCAGTTCCAGCACTGCTGCCTGCCGGGCGCCGATTTCATCCGGCTGTGCCGGGTGCAGCAGCCACGCGGCCAGGGTCGCCTCGCCGCTCTTGGTGCGCGGCGTCGAGAGCAGTTCGAACAGGCTGCCGCGGCCAAACAGATCGAGGTCGTCGGCGAACGGATGGTCGGGAGCCCGGAATCGCTCACCTGGCTCGCCGGTCCCCGCCCACCGCTCCTCGAGTCGCGCGAGACCCCGCTCATAGAACGACACCGCGCGCGCGGCGCGGTCGCGCGCGTTCAAGACGCGGGCGTGCGCGATGACCAGACCGGCGAAGAAAAGCAGGGGCAACGGCAGAACGACCCACGGGGCAGCCGTGGTCGCGAGCCACCAGACCATCGCCGTACAACGTGCGCGTTGCCCCTGCAGAGTCAGTGAAGGTATCGACAGCGTCCGGAGGCCAGTCGCCCATGCTGAAGGCGTGTGCCACGATCCGCGCCCCAGGCTTCAGCTGCTTCGTCAGAATGGGCCGCAGCTTCAGGTTCGACGACGACAAGAGGTAGAGCGTGACGACGGTGGCTTCGGACAGGTCCGTGGTCATCGCGTCCTGCAATTTGAAGGAAACCCGGTCTGCCACCCCGGCGGCCTTCGCATTGGCGACAGACTCGGCAATGCGCTGCGGATCGATGTCGACGCCGACGCCGCGCGCTCCGAAGGTCGCGGCAGCGGCAATAACGATGCGGCCATCGCCGGAGCCGAGGTCGAAGACGACGTCGCGCTTGTCGACCTTGGCGAGGCGGAGCATCCGGTCGACGACTTCTTCGGGACTCGGCACAAACGGCGCGAGATTCGGCGCGTCGGGACGCTTGACCGGCGCCGCTTGCTCGCCCCAAGCCGAGGCCAGACCGCCGAGCAGGACGACCGCCCAGATGGACATGGCTCGCAGACGCACGCGCATGGTTGCCAGCATAGTCTGCTTCGTGCGGTCGGCACCCTTGAGTCCAGAGCGCTCAGATCCCGGGCGCCGCGCAGTCATTGCTAGCCCGTCCGATTGTGCTGCGACGACCTGCCGAGCGGGTAACCATGTGATGGATAAAGGAGTTAGCGGCACGCCGAATCGCCGGCGCGCCATTTGGCAAAAAGCGCGATTTCTCGGCCATTTCCGTTGATTTCGACCCTCGCCTGCGCTATACTTGGCTGACCTGGGAACGCTCTCCGGTCCTTCCCTTACCCATCTCGAAACGGGGGCCACGTGTCATTTCAGGTTGGCGACAAGGTCATCTACCCCAATCACGGACTCGGCGTCGTAGAAAAGATCGAGGAGAAAACCATCCTCGGCACGACGTGCGGCTTTTTTCACCTTCGCATCCTGTCGAATGACACCACGGTGCTCGTTCCTGTGGTCAACGTCGACAATGTCGGGTTGCGCAGAGCGATCACCGACGAAGAAGTCGAACGGTTGTTCCACTTGCTCGGCGATGGAAAGATCGACAACCACGCCAACTGGAAGGGTCGCTTCAAGGACAATTCCGACAAGATGCGCACCGGCTCGATCTACGACATGGCCGACGTGCTCAAGAGCCTGACGTTTCTGGCCAAGTCGAAGAGCCTCTCGTTCCGCGAGAAGCGCATGCTCGACCGCGCCAAGGCGCTCATCGTCTCGGAGGTCTCCGAGGTGATGCGCGTCAAGGTCGAAGCGGTGGAAGACCGCGTCGAGAAGGCACTCGAGCGTTGCTTCATGATGAAGGCGCGGGCCCAGCAACGCGCCGCCACGCGACCCACCGCCAAGCCCACACCGGCCAAGGCGACTGCGACCGTCACCACGTCGCGAGCGGCCGCCGTACGTCGTCAGGCGCGCGCCTCGTAAGCATCGACACCGGGTTTCCGTTTTCTTGCGTTTCGTGAGAGAACGAAACCCGGTTTCGTCTTGATGCCGACGCTCGTTGCCGCCGTTCGTTCCGCGCTCACCTACATCATCGTTGCCATCTACGTGCTCATCGCTGGCGCGATCGGGCTGCTGCTCGCCGTGCCGCTGCGTTGGAAGGGTCTCCTCTACGAGCTCGGTCATGGCGGCGTGGGGTTGGCCCTTGCACTCGCCGGCATCCGTTACCGTGTCACAGGCCGCACGCACGTGCCGCGCGAAGGGGCCGTTGTGTTCTGCTCGAATCATCAGAGCAACGTCGATCCTCCGGTGCTCTACCGGGCGCTCCACCGCCGTCTCCACATCCTCTTCAAGGCCGAGCTGCTGAAGCTGCCTGTGCTCGGCATCGTCATGGAGAGCGGCGGCTTCATCCCGATCGACCGTGGCAATCGTGACGCCGCTCTGCACGCCGTCGAGCGCGCGGCCCAGTCGATCCGCGACGGTAATTCGTTCCTGATCTTTCCCGAAGGCACCCGCAGCCGGAACGACGACTTGCTGCCGTTCAAGAAAGGCGGCTTCATCATGGCGATCAAGGCGCAGGCGCCGATCGTCCCTGTGGCGACGACGGGCGGTCGCGCCTCGATGCGACGAGGGAGCGCCATCATTCGCCCCGTGACCGTCAGCGTGCGCGTGGGCGAGCCGATCCCGACGGCTGGGCTGACCCTCGCCGATCGCGACGCGCTCATCGAGCGCGTCCGGGAACGAATCCACGCGCTTCTCGGTCAAGGTCCGATAGAGTAGGAGCGAGGAAGGCCACCGGCAAGATGGAACTGCTGATCACGCTCGGCCGCACGCTTGGGTTCTCGCTCGCAGCGGGCGTCAACTTGTATGCGACGGTCGCAATCCTCGGCTTGGCGGCGAGGTTCGGCTGGGTCGACCTTCCGTCGCAATACGAAGCGTTCAACAACGAGTGGATCATCGGCGCGTCACTGCTGCTGTACGTCGTGGAATTCGTCGCCGACAAGATCCCGTGGCTCGACTCGCTTTGGGACGGCGTCCACACCCTGGTCCGTCCGATCGGCGGTGCGCTCATCGCCGTGGCCACGCTTGGAGACGCGTCGCCGAGCGTCGAGGCGGCAGCCGCTCTGGTGGGGGGCACGCTGGCGGCGGGCAGCCACTTCACGAAGGCTGGGACACGCGTGGCGGCCAACGCCAGCCCCGAGCCTTTCTCCAACTGGGCGCTGAGCCTGGTCGAAGACGTCTTCGTGGTGGGCCTTGGTCTGATCGCGCTTCAATATCCCCTCATCGCTCTTGCGGTCGTCGCGATTGCCATCGTGGTGATGGCCCTGAGTGTGCGCTGGGTATGGCGGCGCTTGAAGGGTCGAGGGGGCCCGCAGAGTCGGCCTGTGGAATTCGCGGGTTCGAGCGAACCGGCGAGCTCCAAACCGATTTAGACTCATAGCTCGACAGCAGACTGCATATGCCGCTCCGGCTGCTCATCGCGCTCGTTCTCCTGCTCGCGACGACGGTCGCGGCGCAGGATCGGCGTCCGCCCCGGTTCCGCGGCGGCGCCAATCTGGTGCGCGTGGATGCCTACGTCACGGCCGACGGAGCCGCGCTCACCGATCTTCGTAGCGAAGACTTCGAGGTGCTCGAAGACGATGTCCCGCAGCGGGTCGAGACCTTCGAGCTGATCGCACCGCGCGGTCCTGTTCCGCAGGCCGTGCGCCAGGAGCCGAACACCGCGCGCGAATCGCTCGAGATGGCCACCGATCCCAGCTCGCGCGTCTTTGTCCTGTTCATGGACATATGGCACGTCCAGGTGGACGGATCGTACCGCGCGAAGAATCCCATCACGACACTCCTGGATCGCGTCATCGGTCAAGACGATCTCGTTGGCGTGATGACCCCGGAGATGTCCGCCAGGAATCTCACGTTGGCGCGGCGCACGACGACCATCGAGGGCATGCTCAAAGACAATTGGTTCTGGGGCGAGCGCGGACAGGCCGTGTCACCGGATCCGCGCGAGCAGCAGATTGAGTTGTGCTATCCGGATGGCAAGCCGGAAACGACGGGGCTCGCAAAGGCGATGATCGAACGGCGGCGCGAGCGCAAGACGCTCGACGCGCTCGACGACCTCATCGACCACCTCGAAGGGGTCCGCGACGAGCGCAAGTTCGTCCTGCTGCTGTCGGAGGGATGGGTCCTCCACACGCGCGACGAGACGCTTGCCCGGCCGATCGCGCAGGCGCCCGGGGCGGTACGCACGATTCCGGGGGGGCCGCAACCCGTCCGGGTCGATCCCGAGCAGGGCCGGTTGCGCATCGATCCGACTCGCGATCAGGCCTACGACGACGGCTTCTGGGTGCTCAATACCAATCAGATCGACCGGGCCCTCGAGCGACTGGTGGTCGACACGAGCTCGTACTATCTGCTTGGCTACTACTCGACCAACCCGAAGCTCGATGGCAGGTTCCGGCGCATCACCGTGCGCGTGAAACGTCCAGGCTCCGACGTCAGGGCCAGACCCGGCTACCTGGCGCCGACCGAGTCCGAGCTCGCATCCGCTCGCGTGAACGCGCTCATGGACGGAGCGCCGCCTGGCCACAGCACCGCACCTCCCACCGACACGGTCTCGCGGGTGCTGACGGGCTTGGGCGCCGTGCGCGGCAACGTGCCGCTGCGTGCGACGGCAACGGGTGGGCCCGGTTATATCTGGTTTACCGGCGAAGTCGACGCCGCGACGCTCAAGAAACCGGAATGGCAAGAAGGGGGTCAGGCCCACATCACGATTGAGCACGAGCGCGGCGACGTCAACCCGCTCGTCGCCGATGTGACACTCGAGCCGGGCCAGCGCATGTTCTCGCTCGTTCGGCCCGAGGGTGGCGTCTTGGCGCCGGGACGCTATGTCGTTCGGGTCCAGCTCACCTCCAAGCGAGTGACCGTGCCGCTGCAGACCACGGTGGACGCCGTGGTGCCGAACGAAGACGCGCTGATAGCGAGGAGCGCGGTTGCGCTGCGACGCGGCCCGACGACTGGGCTCCTCTATCAGAGGACCGCGGACGCGCGCTTCAGGCGCACGGAACGGGTCAGGCTTGAAATCCCGAAGTTTTCGTCCGAGGCCAAGCTCGAGGCCCGCCTGCTGAATCGTGACGGACAAGTGCTGCCGCTCACCATCGGGCTTTCGGAACGTGCCGACGAACCCATGCAGCGTCGCTTCATTGTCGCCGACCTCACGCTGGCCCCGCTCGCCCAGGGCGAGTATGTGATGGAAGTTGTCGCCGCCGGCGCTGGACGGAAGGAAAGCATCAACTACGGCTTCAGCATCGTTCCCTGAGTACGTCGCTAACGCCCGGCTACCGCTCGTGAGCGGCCGGCGCCCGTTGCGAAGCTGAGTGAGAAGGGCCTCAGTTGCGCACCATCCGGGCCGCGAACCCCTTCGAGAAATTCCACGCGCACACGCTGGAACGGCTCGAACGGTTGAGTGGGCCGAATCTCGAGCGCGCGTGTGACCGGCGTCCAACTCACGCCGAACGCGACAGCCGTGGGCGGCGTCGCACCCGGCTGCGCCGCATCGATTGGCGACGCGGTGATGCGAAGGCGATCGGTCAGCGAGGCCACGTCGAGGTCGCGGGAGAACTGCACGCGGATCGGGCTGTCGAGCGGCACATCACCTTCACCGTCGCTCGGGGACGTGAAGACGACGTCGAGTGGCGGGGGTGGCAGCGGCGGGCCGACGAGCTCGGCAACGTCCTCGGTCGGCGCCTCCGCGAGCTCGATGCTCGTGCCCTCGATCCATACGAGGCCGCGTCCGTGACGCACGGTGCCGGCGACTCGCACCCAACGCCCGGTATCGACCCGCCGGGTCGGGTCGAAGCTGAAGCCTTTGCCGCGCGGGCGGACGCCAGTCACCCAGAGAGCGGCATCGCCAGAGCGCAGCACGAAATCGTCTCGTGCGCCGGTCGGGGCATCGGGAAGATCCGCATAGAGATTGCGCCCGCGGAACTGTCCGACGACCGTGATGCGGCTGCCCTCGAACTTGCCCGGGTCGAGCGCCACATGGCGGATTGGGGGGGCGGTGCTGTTCTGCGCCGCAGGCAACGGCCCGGCGCTCGTGACATTGAGCACGATCTCTTCCCCGGGCTTGGGCCAGCGCTGGCCGTATTCACGCTCGATTACCTCGCGGAGCTCGAGGGTCACAATGCGAGGATCGTCGCTGTTCATCCGGCCGACGTCGTAGACGGCGCCGCGGAGCTCGGCGGGACCCTCGGCGGGGCCTCGGTCACGAGCGCCAGCTCGGCGCCGCGGGCGACGATGCGACCTTGAAGTGTGACGGCTTGCGCGTGAAAAAACCCTGCGTACGTGCGAATTGCCTCGATGGTGGCGGCGCGCCGCACTGGAGGCTGTGCCGAGGCACCCACCAACAGGCCGTCGACGACTAGGGCGCCTGTCAGGACGATCAGGGCCGCTCTCTTGCAGAATGCAGCCGCCATGTCTCTCTTGTACACGATTCCGCGTGGCTCGGCGGACCCCGGGGCGATCGCTCCTCTAGGACAACACGAAGATCACGGAGACCGCGATGCCAGTTGAGTGTTGACTTCGTGGCCTTCGCGATCTTCGTGTTGATCTGGTGGCTTGGTACGCTCAACCCGCTGCATGTCTACTCGATTCGACGTTGGGCGAAGCGCGCCAGGATCACCGCCAGGGCCAAAAAGAGTAAGGCTCCAGCGAGCTGCGCCACGAGACCTTCATCGTGCAGGAACGGTAAGGCGTTGCCAATCGCCTGAAACGGCGCAATCGTCTCGGTTCCGACCAAAATGGCGAACAGAATGCCGGCGAGCGAGCCGCCGGCGATGAGGCCCGAGCTGAAGAGGGTGCCCGCACCGACCTCCGACTCACCGACGATTCCTGTCGAGCGCTCGACCCACCACCGTACCAGCCCTCCCGCGAAGATCGGCGCGGTCGTGGCAATCGGCAGGTACGATCCGACGGCGAACGAGAGCGACTGGATGCCACAGAGCTCCAAGGTGACGGCGATGAAGATGCCGACGAGCACCAAGCCCCACGGCAGCTCCTGGCTCAGCAATCCGCGGATGATGGTCGACATCAACGTCGCTTGCGGCGCCGGCACATCCGCTGAGCCGATCCCGAAAACGCGGTGCAGGTAGAGGACCGTGCCGCCGATGACGAATGCTGACGTCACCACTCCGATCGTCAGTCCGATCTGCTGATACGCCGGTGTGGCGCCGACGATGTATCCCGTTTTGAGATCCTGCGACGTGTTGCCGGCGTTTGCGGCGGCGATACAGACGATGGCACCGACCGAGAGAGCCACCGGCGCGTAGAGATCGCCCGTCCAGCCCAGGGCAACGAAGATGACGCAGGTGATGATGAGCGTGGCGATGGTCATGCCAGAGATGGGGTTCGATGACGAGCCGATGAGGCCGGTGATGCGCGAGGAGACGGTCGCAAAGAAGAATCCGAAGAAGATGACCAGGACTGACACGAGCGCATTGCCGTAAGTGGGTAGCACCGGCGTCGCGGCCAGGAACACGGCGAGTAGCAACGAGCCGACCAGCACGATGGCCATGGGCATATCGCGCTCGGTGCGAAGCTGGCTGGCGCCCGCGGCCGCGCCGAACCCTTTCATGCCTTCGCGCGCCGACGAGATGATCGTCGGTAGCGTCCGCGCCAGCGTGATGAGCCCGGCAGCGAGCACGGCGCCGGCGCCGATGTAGCGAATATAGGCGCTCCAAATCTGACCGGCGCTCATCTCGGCGATCAGGAACGGTTGGCCGGTCGCCGGGTTGTTGGCGATAGCCGGCGTGATGGGCGGAAAGGGCACAGGGATCGCGCTTCCCATAATCGAGATGAGTGGGAGGAGCACCAGCCACGACAGCACACCACCCGCGAACATCGTCCCGGCAATGCGCGGACCGATGACGTAGCCGACGCCCATGTACTCGGGGGAGATGTCGACGTTCACGGTCGCGTTGGGAAATTGGCTGGTGCGAGCCAACGTATGTCCGATCTCGGTGCGGAACAGGTTGAAGATCCAGGACAGCGCTTTCCATAGCGCCCCGATGCCGAGACCGGCAAAGACCAGGCTCGCCAGCTTGCCGCCGCGCTCGCCAGCCACGAGCACTTCGGCACACGCGGTGCCCTCGGGGTACGGCAGGATGCCGTGCTCTTTGACGAAGTTGAAGTAGGAGGGTCCGTCCGGCAGCAGAAAGATCAGCGCCGGGAGGGTGAACACGACGCCACCGGCCACCGATTCGCCTGCCGAGCCGATGGTTTGCACGATGTTGTTCTCGAGGATCGTCGAGCCGCCGAATCTCTTCAGCACCGAAATCGCGAGCACGGCGATCGGAATCGACGCGCTCACTGTGAGTCCGGCGCGCAGGCCAAGGTAGACCGTCGATGCGCCGAAGAGCAGCCCGAACAGCACGCCGAGAATCACGGCCTTGGCCGTGAACTCAGCCATCGTCTGGGCGGCCGGCACATAGGGCTGGAACACTCTCGGGGGCGGCATCGTCGGATCGACTTGCGACGAGGTATGGGCCATGACGGCGGATTATACGGGGCTTCGCGAGGTCTCGCGCCTTCGGCGCTCGGTGGGTGTCGGCCTTCGGCCACCGTAGGCTTCACTCGCTTCGCTCGCACCAGTAGGCCTCGCGGCTACGCGGCTCGGAGGGTATGCTACGGCGCGCCGGGAGGGGCGCCGCCCACGAGCGATGCCGCCCACGCGAGCAGAGCGAGCGCCCACCCAGCGCCGTGAGGCGCGAGGCCACCCTCGGCAATAGACTGTCGCCGCCGTTTGTCCTATTCTGTTATTGCTTGTGAATTTGTCGAACAAGCGGAAGCCCTCCAACGATCAGGTTTCCGAGCTCACCACCAACCGGTTATCCGTCTATCTCCGCTGTTTGAATCAGCTCGAGTCGGCCGGCGTCGACACCATCTCCTCGCAGGCGCTGGCGGAGCAGTTCCACCTGAACGCGGCGCAAATTCGCAAGGATCTCGCCTACTTCGGCGAGTTCGGCGTGCGTGGCGTCGGCTACTACGTCAAGGACCTGAAACGCCATCTGCGGCACATCCTGGGGCTCGATCGGAAGCTGCGGGTGGCGGTCATGGGCGCCGGCAATCTCGGCCTCGCGCTCGCGGACTACCCCGGTTTCCGCCGCGAAGGCTTCGAGATCGTCGCGCTCTTCGACATCGCCGACGCGAAGATCGGCGATGAGTCGCGCGGCGGCGTGCCCATCCTCGACATCAAAGAGCTGAAGCGCCTCGTGCGCAAAGAGCACGTCGATATCGTCGTCATCGCGGTCCCGGCGGAGTCGGCGCAGCCGGTGCTGGATCAGGTCGTCGCCGCCGGCGTTCGGGCAGTGCTGAACTTCTCGCCGGGCACGCTCAAGGTGCCACCCGGGGTGCGGCTGCGCAACGTCGATCTGACGGTGTCGCTCGAGTCGCTCTCCTTTTATCTGGCGCAAGGCGACGTTGGCCCTGATTAGGGCGGCGGGGTGGGGCGCAGATAGGTTTAAGCGCATGGCTAACTTGACTCACACCGATCCCGAAGGGCGCCTACGCATGGTGGACGTGGGTGACAAAGCGGTGACGACGCGTGAGGCGGTGGCGCGGGGGTCGATCGCGATGTCGGCCGGAGCGCGTCGCGCCGTGCGCGCAGGGGCCGTCAAGAAAGGCGACCCGCTGCAAGTGGCGCGCATTGCGGGCATCCAAGCGGCCAAGCGCACGTGGGAGCTCGTGCCACTCTGCCATCAGTTGCCCCTCGCTCATGTTTCGGTCGACCTGCTGGCGACGAGCCGCGGGTATGACATCGAGGCGCGCGTGCGAACCTCGGCGCAAACCGGCGTGGAGATGGAAGCGTTGACGGCCGTGTCGGTGGCGGCGCTGACCATTTACGACATGCTGAAGGCGGTCGACAAAAGCATGGTGATCTCGAACATTCACGTCAGTGAAAAGCGCGGCGGCCGATCCGGACACTACGTGCGCCCGCGGTCTCCACGATGAACGTGCTCGTCTCGATTCAGCAGCCAGTCCGCGCGTGGCAGATCCCGCAGGGAGCCGTGGCCTCGTTGCGCGAGCGGTTTCCGCATGTGACGTTCGTGCACGCCGTCGATGCCGAACAGCGGGCCGACGGGCTCCCGGCGTGTGAGGTCGCCTACACGTGGATCCTCTCCGCCGCGGAGCTCGCACGTGCGCCGCGACTGCGGTGGGTCCACACCTCGGCGGTCGCCGTCGAGACGCTGTGCCTGCCCGAGCTCTTTGCTCGAGGCGTGCTGGTGTCGAACACCCGCGGCGTTCAGGCCACACCCATCGCCGAGCATGTCTTTGCCACCGTGCTGGCGCTCGCGAAACAGTTGCCATTCGCGCTCGAGCAGCAACGCCACGCGCGATGGGCGCAGAATGAGTTCGCCGGCGACCGGCTGCCATGGCTGCTGCGCGGCCGGACGCTCGGGCTCATCGGCGTCGGCACGATCGGCGGGGAAATCGCGCGCCTTGCACGCGCGTTTGGCATGACAGTGATCGCCACAAGGCGTGCGCGCATGAAGCGCGGCTCTGTGCTCGTCAACGTCGGCCGCGCCCGCATCGTCCAAACCGCCGCGCTCGTCGACGCTCTCCACGCCGGCCACCTCGCCGGCGCATCGCTGGACGTGTATCCACAGGAACCGCTGCCGTCTGATCACCCCCTGTGGACCTGCCCAAACATCATCCTCACCCCACACACGTCGGGGTTTCGGCACGGGCATTGGGAAGAGGTGGTCGAGTTGTTTGCGGACAATCTCATGAGGTTCGAGAAGGGGGAGGAAGTTCAGTACAGGGTGCGAGAGGAGTTGGGCTACTGAGGGCGTCTAAGAACGTCGTGGTTGGTTGATTGGGTGATTGAAGGGTGATTTGGGATTGGGTGAGTTGGTGAAGCATTTCGGGATTGGGTGAGTTGTGTAGAAATTGAGTGAGCTACTTGGGAAGTGGGCTACTGGGGCGTGAGCTACTGGGGATGGGGGTTGCGAGGCCGTCGGCCCGTCGCGGTCTTTCGCGACGCAGAGAAGATTGCCAGCAGCTCGCCCGCCTCCTGGTAGAGGCGATCGAGCTCTGGACCTCGGGCGAGAGCCGTGCGCTTGAGGGTGCTGAGCCAGTACTGATCATCTCCCAATTCTCAAATCTATCTCGGCGGCGGCTCGATGTGAATCACCGCATCCTTGATCTGCGGAAAGCGCGCCATCAGCCGATCCTTGACGACGTGGGACACGTCGTGTGCGTCGTGGAGCCGCATCTCCGCGTTCAGCCAGATGTGCAGGTCGAGAAAGACATGGTCGACCGACCCGCGGGTGCGAATGTGGTGGCAGCCGATCACCCTGGGCACCGCGCATACTTCTCGTTCAATCTCGATCTCGTCGAGCACGATACGATCCGAGAGGATGCGCGCCGTGTCTTGGAAGATCTCCCAGCAGGCATAGCCGATGAATCCGGCGATGACCAAGGCGGCGATCGTATCGAGCCACGCGTAGCCGAGACTGACGCCCACGAGCGCCACGGTAACCGCCGCCGACGTCAGCAAATCGCTCTGCGTGTGGTGGGCGTCGGCCAGCAGGATCTCGCTCGAGAGCCGACGCGAAGCGCGGCGCTCGTAGGCGACGACGCCGAGATTGACGAGGAAGGTCGATCCCATGACCGCGAAGCTGACGGGCGTCACGTGGGGCGTGCCGCCCGACGCCAACCGCTCGCTGGCGGCCCACAGCACCTGCACCAGCACCAGCACCAGAAACACCAGAATCCCCACGGACGCCATCGTTTCGAATTTGCGATGACCGTAGGGATGGTCCTCGTCAGGCGGGCGCCGCGCGAGCCGCACGCCGACGAGCGCGACGACGTTCGCGGCCGTGTCGGTGAGCGAGTGGAAGCCGTCGGAGAGCACGCTGATCGCCCCGGTGGCGAGCCCGAGCGCGATCTTCGCCGTCGCGACCGCCAGGTTCAGAACGAGGACGCGGAGCAGGACACGGGTGACGGCGGAGTAGCGATCCACGTCGAGTTCAGAGTGCAGCGTTCAGAGTTCAGAGTTGAGTGCAAAGTGCGGTGTGTCGCTTACACGACAACCGGGTTGCTCTTGCGAATCCTCGAGAGCAACCCGGTCGCTTCGTCTCCCCAGCGCCGCCCGCCGCCTGCGGCCCGAGAGTTCAACTCTGCACTCTGAACTCTGAACTCTGCACTGCGCTCAGAAGACGCGCGCGTTGGGCACCGGCCACCACCGCAACTGCACTTTCCCGATGATGTACTTCTTCGGGACCATGCCCCAGTGCCGGCTGTCGGAGCTGTTGTTGCGATGGTCGCCCATGACGAAGTAGTAGCCCTCGGGAATCACCTGCGGTCCCCAGTCGTCATGGCTGCGGTACTCGGCCGGCACGTAGTCGTCGCGCAAAGGCACGTCGTTGACATAGACGCGACCGTCGACGATGCGCACTTGATCGCTGGACTCGGCGATCACCCGCTTGACGAACGACTTGTCCGGATTGAGCGGGTAGTAGAGCATCACGATGTCGCTGCGGTGCGGATCGGACAGGCGGTAGGCCAGCTTGTTGACGATGAGTCGGTCCTGATCGGCGAGGGTCGGCGCCATGCTCTGCCCCTCGACGCGCGCGACCTGGAATCCGAATGTGACGATGAGGGTGGCGTAAACAGCCGCCGACGCCAGGGTCTTGACCCACGCGACGAACTCGTCCTTCCAGATTTCCAGGCGTCCCGGACGGATGGCGGCATCGCCGTGAGGCGCGGCGGCGGGCGTGAGTCCCCATTCGCCCCGCGACATTTGGGGGCCGGTCGACGGAAAGACCGGCAGCGGGACGAGGCCGGCCGTGCTCATCGCCGCTTCGGTGGGACCCGGCTCGGCCGTATCGGTCGCGGCGCCGGCTATAGCTTCAGGTATTCCCGAAGGCGCCGTGTCTGGGTGCGGCTGACCGGGATCTCCGTCGCCTTCGAGTCTCTCATCCTGAGAATGTAGTTCCGGCTGAACCAAGGGACGATCTCCTTGATTTTGTTGATGTTGACGAGGTGCGACCGGTGAACCCGCCAGAAGTGGTCGGGATCCAGGCGAGCCTGCAACTCGTCGAGCGTCCGATAGTTGGACGTTCCCGATACCTGTCCAGTCACAATAGTAATCGAATCGCCCGCGAGCGAGGCGTAGATGATCTCCTCGGCTTGGACGAGCACGAACCGTTCGCCCACGCGAACCGCCACCTGGTTTCGCCGTTCCTTCTGGCCCCCCATGAGCCGCATGAGCCGTTCGAGCTGATCGCCGAACGGCGTCGCTTCGCCCCGGCGTCGCCGCACACGCTGGAGCGCCTGCTCGAGGCGAGCCGCCTCGACCGGTTTGAGCAGGTAGTCAACCGCGTTGAGCTCAAAGGCCTCGACTGCCCGTTGATCGAAGGCGGTCACGAACACGATGGCCAGATCGCGGCCCCCCTCGAGCAAGCGCCGCGCCACCTCGAAGCCGGTCAGTCCGGGCATCTGCACGTCGAGGAATGCCACGTCGGGAGCCAGGCGGGTAATGTCGTCGAACGCCGCGTTCCCGTTGTCGCTCTGTGCCACAACCTCGACGCCCTCGAGACCGCCGAGCAGGAAGCACAACTCTTCACGCGCGAGCTGCTCATCGTCGGCAACCAGAGCCGTGAGAGGAATGACGGCGGCCATCAGGCGGTGATCAGGCGGTGATCGCGCGCTCGGCGATGAGGATCGGGAACTCGAGGCGAGCCGCCGCGCCGCGGCCGGGAGCCCCCCGCAGCTCGACGCGGCCCGCGACCCCGTAAATCACCCGTAACCGCTCGCGCACGTTGCTCAAACCGATGCCGCTCGACATCGCCGTCCGCAATCGCTCGTCCGAAATCCCGAGGCCATCGTCTTCCACTTCGAGCACGGCATGATCGCGGTCGCGGCGGCTGCGGATGGTCATGTGCCCGGGGCCGACCTTCCGGGCAAGGCCGTGTTTGATGGCGTTCTCGACCAGCGGCTGCAGGATCATACTGGGCACGATGACGTCGAGTGTGTCGGGCGCGATCTCCTTGCGCACGGAGAGGCGAGAGCCGAACCGGATGACCTCGATGTCGAGGTATTCGTCGATCGCTTCAAGCTCTTCCCGCAGCGTCACGAATTGCTCCTGGCTCCGCATGAGGCGGCGGAGCAGACCCGAGAGCTTCTGGATGACCGCGCGGGCAGTATCGGGTTGCGACCGGATGAGCGAGGACACGGAAGTCAGCGTGTTGAAGAGGAAATGTGGATTGATTTGACTCTTGAGCGCCTCGATCTTCGCCGCGAGCAGCAGCTTCTCCTGTTCTTGCAAACGATGCTCGATGCGCGCGTTGTTCCAGATCTTGATGGGTGTCGAGACGGTGAGCACCGTGCACACGTAGATCACCACGGTGAGCCATGTCGAAGGCGAATCGAAGAAGAACAGACGCCGGTCGCCGAAGCGTTCGCCAATCGTTTGGCGAATGAGCTCGAGGCCAATCAACGCGAGCAGGAGCACCACCTGCCAGTTCATCCGGAGGTCGCGAGCCATTTGCCAGACCAATCGGGGCAGGCCGAAGAACACGAACGGCGAGAAGCTCCAGATATTTTCCTTGGGGCAGGCTTCGCGTAGGCCGCCGCCGGCGAAGCCACAGCCGACGGCGAAGGGCAGCGCGCCGAGCTCGCCCGCGATGAGTGCCGGCGACGCCATCATGCCGCCGACGAGGGCGCCCGTGTAGGGGCCGGCGATGAGGCCGGCGAGAAACGCGCCTTCGAGCGTCAGATCGGCGGCGTCATAGTTGAGGAGCAGGCGAGAGGTGACGCCCGCCGTCATCGGCACCGCAAGCCCCAGCGCGAACACGAGCCGATCCGGCCAGTCGCGGCGCTCGAAGATCAAGATGTGACGGAACCGTCGATATCGTACGAGCATCGTCGCCAGCGCCGCCATGACGGCCAGCTTGCCGACAAGGGTCGCGAGCAGGAACTGCTCGGCGAATTGGGGGTCGTGAGGCACGCGGCTGTGATCCTTGAAAATCAGAAGTCTGACTTCTGCCTTCCGACTTCCGAGAGCGTCCGGGCCGAGATGGTATCATTTACATCATGATCCTTCCGCTCCTTCGGGGGTTCGCGCTCACGTTCAAGCACATCTTCCGCAATCCTATTACCATCGACTATCCGGACCAGAAGATGCCCATGTTTCCTAAATATCGGGGTAAACAGGTGCTCATGCGCGACGAGAATGGCCTGGAAAAATGCGTGGCCTGCGGGCTGTGCTCGGTCGCCTGTCCAGCCGACGCCATCTATCTGGAAGCGGCGGAAAACGATGGCACCGTCCTCGCGGGTCCGCGCTACGCATCGGTCTACCAGATCCACAAGACGCGGTGCATCTTCTGCGGTTACTGCGAAGAGGCCTGTCCCGTGTCGGCCATCTTCATGGGTAAGGATTACGAGCTGGCCGTGCTCAGCAAGGACGATTTCATTTGGGACAAGTCCGAGTTGCTGGTGCCGGCGCCCGACGATGCGACGATCCCGCCCGTGACGCGAGGTTAGTTGCCCGGTCTGTGCAAGCCACCCCATTTCTTGAGACGCTCGAAGCGCGCGTGCTCGTCTTCGACGGGGCCATGGGCACGATGCTCTATGGCCGCGGCATCTTCATCAACCGGTGTTTCGAATCGCTGAACCTCACGCAGCCCGATCTCGTCCGAGACGTGCACCAGGAGTACCTGCGTGCCGGCGCGGACGTCATCGAGAGCAATACGTTCGGCGCCAATCGGGTGAAGCTGCGCGCCTTCGGGCTGGCCGACAGAGTGCACGAGATCAACGTGGCCGGCGCGCGCCTGGCCCGTGAGGCGGTCGGCGACCGGGGCTACGTCGCGGGCGCCATTGGGCCGCTCGGCGTACGCATCGAACCGTGGGGCAAGATCGGCGTCGACGAAGCGATGCAGCATTTCCACGAGCAGGTCGCGGCGCTCGTCGCCGGCGGCGTGGACGTCTTCGTGCTCGAGACGTTTCGCGACCTGAACGAGATTGGCGCGGCGATCGCCGCGGTCCGGGCCGTGTCCGACAAACCGATCATCGCGCAGATGACGACGGAAGAGGACGGGAACAGCCTCGACGGCACGCCCGCCGAGCAATTTGCGCCCGAGCTCGTGGCCCGGGGCGCGAACGTGGTCGGCGTCAACTGCAGCGTCGGTCCTGCGCCCATGCTCGAGACCATCGAGCGCATCGCACAAGTGAGCGACGCCTGGCTTGCCGCCCAACCGAACGCCGGCAAGCCGAGGGACATCGAGGGTCGCAACATCTATTTGTGCTCCCCCGAATACATGGCGTCGTATGCCCGCCGCTTCATCGCCCACGGCGTGCGAGTGGTCGGCGGCTGCTGCGGAACGACGCCCGAGCACATCCGCCAGATCGCCATGGCGGTGAAGCAACTGGCGCCCGCGGTCGCCCGAGAGGTGCACAGCTCGCCCAGCACGAGCGTTGCCAGCGCCCCGGACACGCGGCCCGCCGTGCCTCGCGAGCGCAAGTCGTGGCTGGCGCACGCGCTGACCCGCGGGCGCTTCGTGCGCGGCGTCGAGTTGATGCCCCCCAAGGGCCACGGTCCGGAGGACGCCATCGAGCAAGCGCGCCGGCTCCGCATCCGCGGGGTCGACGTCGTGACAATACCGGACGGACCGCGTGCCGGCGGACGCATGAGCGCGCTGTCGCTGGCGGTGCTCGTTCACCAGCACGCCGGCCTCGAGACCGTGCTGCAGTACTCGTGTCGCGATCGCAATCTCCTCGGCATCCAGTCGGATCTGTTGGGGGCGCACGCGATGGGGTTGCGCAACTTGCTGGGCATCACCGGCGACGTTCGCACTCTCGGCGATATTCCGGATGCCACCGCAGTCTTCGATGTCGACTCGGTTGGTCTGACCAACGTCGTGACACGGCTCAATCGCGGCCTCGACATCGGCGGTCGGCCAACGAAGTGCCCGGCGTGACGGTTCCCGGGGCCGTCTTGGAACGGATGCGTCGCACGTCGGACGATGGCAGCGCGACGGCGGAGGGCGTGGCGATCGCGCGCGAGATCTCGCGAGCCCTCGCCACGCTGTCGCAAGGCATTCTGGTGTCGGCGCCCTCGGGACGCTTGAGCCTCGCGCTCGACGTCCTCGACGGAGCCGACTGAACAGCTGAGTCTCGACGAGAGGCCAGCACCGCACTCATTTCGTTGGCTCGTTTACACATCTGATATAGTGCCCGTCGGTTTGCACAGAGTTTCCAGTGCGGCAGCCGCGCTGGCACTGGAGGCGCGCATGGCGTTGTTCGATCGAGAGCCCGGTCCGACGACTGATGAGTACGCGACGGGCGATGCAGCGACACGGGCATTATCGGTCACGGTGGTCGAGAACGACTTCGTCGAGCGCGTCTACGAAAAGCTCGCCAAGATCTACGACTTCACCTTCGGTCCGACGCTGCATCCCGGGCGGCTCGAAGCCATCGAGAAGATGGCGATTCGACCCGGTCATTCGGTGCTCGAGGTCGGCGTTGGCACGGGTATCAACCTGGGTCTCTATCCGCGCGACTGCGCGGTGACGGGCATCGACCTGTCGCGCCCCATGCTCGATAAGGCCCGGGAACGTGTCGCGCGGAAGGATCTGGTCAACTGCCGTGTGCTCGAGATGGACGCGGCGTCGATGAGCTTCCCAGACGAAGCCTTCGACATCGTCTACGCGCCCTATCTCATCAGCGTCGTTCCGGATCCCGTCAAGGTGGCGCGCGAGATGCGCCGCGTCTGCCGCGCTGGCGGACGCATCATGATCCTCAATCACTTCAAGAGCACGAACCCGATCCTGTCGCGGATCGAAACCGCGATTTCGCCGCTCACCGTCCACATCGGATTCAAAGCAGATCTCGACTTGCAGGGATTTCTCACGCAAGCGGAGCTCGAGCCGCTCGCGATCGACAAAGTCAACATCCCGAGGATGTGGACGCTCGTGACCTGCAAGAACTGAAAACGAAACCGCGCCAAAACGAAACCTAGTTTCGTTTCGGTCACCGCTGAGAAAACGAAACCCGGTTTCGTTTCGGCGCCCGTCTCGGGTAGCCACGCCCCGCCGGGTAGCCCCTACACACACGCGTCGACCCGCGCTCCCGCCTTCATCCCTCCGATCTCACACCATTCTGCGCGACTGCGCGCCCGCGTCCTGACGCGCCCGGAGGCGTGCGGCTTGCAGTGCACGGCCGCGAGGTTCGGGAGCCCCGGAGGAGAGACGCACATGCGTAGCCGGAGTTTCCCCCTTCTTGCTGTGAGCATGGCCGTGGCGTGCCTCGTCTCGATGCCTTCACTCGGGAATGCCGCCCAAGCGCCCGAACCCCCTTCACATGAGCCCGAGCTCCTCAGCGCCGAGGTGACGATCGAGCGGCGCATCATCGGGCCCGACGGCGAGGTGGTGCACGAGTTGCCGTCGGTCTCCTACCGAATCGATCGCTCGCACGCG
>JAIVJN010000318.1 GCA_020200025.1 Acidobacteriota bacterium
CACGTGATCTCGTGTAGGGCGCCTTTACGCTGCGCGAAGGGCGGGCCGTGAAGGCCCGCCCTACGTAATCGCCGATCAGAAACTGTGAGCTACGGGATCAGCGTAGTCTGGCGCAGGAGCTAAAAAGTCGGCGGGGTGTTGATCCAGAGGAGGACGGCCTCTTGGCTCGACGGGTTGTACCAGCGATGGCCCATGGTGCTGGCGAACCAAAAGCTGTCGCCCTCGTGCAGCGTATGGCACTCGAGCTCGTCCAGCCAAAGCTCGAGCGTGCCCGCCAGCATGTACATGAACTCTTCGCCCTCGTGTGAGTAGGCACCATCGCTCCCGGCGCCGGGTGGCACTCGGAAGATCTGGCTCTCCAGTCGTTTCGCGCCGATCGACAGCAGCTCGATCCGGACACCCGATTGGGTTTGGATCACGCGGCGCTGGCGCGGGCGCAGGAGGCGTCCCGAGTGCTTGGGGACATCGTAGAAATCCAGCACGGTGGTGCCGTAGGTCGCCGCCAGGCGCTGCAAAGTGGCCACTGACGGGTTCGCACGCGAGAGCTCCACGGCGCTCAAGAACCCCGCCGAGATCTTCGCGCGTTTGGCCGCTTCCACCACGCCGAGCGCCTGGCGCTTGCGGAGCTGGCGCAGCTTTCTGCCGAGATCGCGGGGATGCTGACCGTGACGGGTCCGGCGCCCGTTTCCGCTTGCAGCGTCGGCGGGTGCTGTGCGCAGGATTTGCCTGATACCTGGGAGGTTGAGCAGCTTGACGTCGCGCAGGTATTTGATCCGTTTCAGGAGCGCCAACAGCTTGCGACTGTAGAGGCGATATCGTCCGTCGCTACGAGCCGGGCTGATGAGGCCGACGTTCTCCCAGAGCCGCAGTGTCGAAGGGCTCACCCCAACGATCCTGGCGGTCTCCCCCACGGTGAGCAGACCGACGCGTGGTGCCGGAGCCTTGTCGCGCGCGCTCGTGCCCGGGCTCTTCGCCATTCAGGCCCTCCTGGCGCTCATGTCTGCGGATGATAGCATCGCCTCCCAGCGGCTCGGGAGTTGTTGACAACCTTATTGTTCTGTTGCAATCTGCAGCTCCCGTTCGCGTCACGCGCGTCGCACCGGTGCACGGCTCGCACACTTCCCGGAGGAGACATGGTCACACGCTTGTTCGTGTTGGCGAGCTCGCTGTTACTCGCGACGTCTGGATGGCTGCCAGCGGCCGCGCAGCGGCCGACACCGTCGGCACCCGACACCGCCGCGATCACGAGCGAGGTGAAGGCCACCATCGACAAGTATTACCGGCTGTTCTCCGAGCAGAACATGAAGGCCTTGCCCGACGAGATCTACCTCATTCCATGGGTTGTCATTGGTGGCAAGGGTCCTGAAGCCGATCTCACGAAGGAACAGGCGACGGCGCGCTTCGAGGCGTCACTCGAGCAGCTCGTCAAGAACGGATGGGGGAAATCCGTCTTTACCACCCAGAACGTGTGTGTCCTGAATGGGAGCGCGGCCATCGCAAGCGGCTTCAACACACGCTACAAGAAGGACGGCAGTGTCATGTCCGTCGGCGGCGTCTCGTACCTGCTCGGGAAGACCGCCAACGGGTGGAGAATCGTTTCCTACACTGGGCACGCGAAAGACAAGGTCGTGCGCTGCGACTAGGTGGCCACTAGGGAGAGACATGTGATGGGCTACGTCCGCATCATTCCATGCTTGGTTGCGCTCCTGCTGCTGCCATTTGCGCAAAGCGGTCTGTCGCAAGGTCCGTCCGGCGCACCCGGCAAGATCGCGCTGGTGGGTGGGATGCTGCTCGACGGCTACGAGGCGCCGCCGATTCATCATGCCGCGGTGCTCATCGAGGGAGACCGCATCGTGCGTGCCGGGCCCGCAGCGGCGGTGACGATTCCGGCCGATTACACGCGCATCGACACGAGCGGGCGCACGATGATGCCCGGCATGATCGAGCTCCACGCCCACCTGGTCCTGCTCGGCCACGGCAACTACGGGACCTGGTTTCCGTGGATCGAGAAGCAGGGCGGCATGACGATGCTGACCCGGGTGATGGAGATTGCCGCGCGGCAGCTCCTGGATGCCGGCATCACGTCGGCCGTGGATCTCGGCGCGCCAAGCGCGCCCAGCCTGAGCATTCGCGATCGCATCAACCGGGGGCAGATTCCGGGACCGCGCATGTTGATGAGCGGCCCGTGGCTGACACGCACCCCAGCCGTGTTCCCGCTGGAGTATCAGATCAAGGTAGACACTCCGGCGCAGGCGGCGCGGGAGGTCGAAAAGCTCGCTTCGGCTGGCGTCGACGTGATCAAGGCGCACAGTGGGCTGACACGTGAGGACTACCAGGCCATTGCCGACACGGCGCACAAGCACAAGCTGAGAGTGCATGCGCACGTGTACGCGGAAGAGGATGTGCGGAATGCGCTCGAGACCGGCATCGATGTGTTGACCCATGCCGGGTCGGCGGGCACGGCGCCGCCCTACAGCCCGCAACTGATCACCGACATCGTCAACCGCGGCCGGCCCGTGGTGATCACGGCGGCCCACCGCAGCTGGATTTATCCGGATACCAATGCGTTTCCCGAACGGCTCCAGGATCCGCAACTGAAGAAGGATTTTCCTCCGGAGACGTACGCGGAAATCCAGGATTCGCTGAAGAACTGGCGTGCCCTCCCCTACTTTGGCCGGACCGATCGCGAGATGCTCTTCCGCGAACGCGGCGTACGCCAGTTTGTCGACTCCGGAACCGTGCTCGGGATGGGCACCGACTCGGGGACACCGATGAACTTCCACACCGAGGCGTTGTGGCGCGAGGCCAAGGTGCACGTCGACATGGGCATGCCGCCCATCCGGGTGATCTCCTCATTGACGCGCATCGGCGCCACCATCCTCGGCAAGCAGCGCGAGCTCGGGACGATCGAACCTGGGAAATTGGCCGACATCATCGTCGTGAACGGCAACCCGTTGTATGACATCGTGGCACTGTCGCACGTCGAGACCGTGATCAAGGGCGGCGTCGTGCACAAGGGTGCCGGCGCCGCGACGCCGGGCCGAGGGACGGCCGGGCAGCAATAGCGAGTGCAGAGTTTTCAGCTCTTCCTTTGGGGGCTTCGTGCTCTCGTATGTAAATAGCCCTCGCGACCCTAGTATGGTATCCGCGCGATCAGACCACACAAGCAGGCCGCGCGTATGTTTCATGCTCACGGGTGAGGCGGCTGCCGCCTCATGGCTGACTGACTTCGTGGCTATAACTTCACAGGCTCTCTGAACTCTGCAGTGGCGCGGAGGAGGATCAATGACAAGCACGATCCCGTGGCGAGTGGTCGTCGGTATCGGCCTACTCGGACTCGCTCTCGGCGCGTTCGGGCAGGACCGGGGCGACGCGGGCTCACAAGGCGGCGTCGCCGCGTATCGGCCGTCGGTGCCGGGGACTCGTGCCGTCGTGACGTCTGCCCATCCGCTCGCGTCGATGGCCGGCGCCCAAATCCTCATGGCGGGCGGTAACGCGGCGGATGCGGCAGTGGCGATCGCCGCCACGGTGAATATCGTCGAGCCGCAGTCCTCGAGTCTCGCCGGTAATGGCTTCACGACCTACTACGACAAGAAGAATGGCAAGGTGCTCTCGTTGTCGATGGCGGGGGCGGCGCCGCGCCGGATTCGCGCAGAAGAGATGACCGAGGCGACGCTCAATGCGGGCATGAAGGCCGCCGTCGTACCCGGCCACCTTGGCGGCCTCATCGTGCTGCTGCAACGATTCGGCACCCGCACGCTGGCCGACGTGCTGCAGCCTGCGATTCGCTATGCCGAAGAGGGGCATCCGGTACACGCCGGGCTCGCGAGCGGCATCGCCGGGCGCAAGGCGCTCTTCGGACAATTCGCGAGCAGTGCCGCCGTCTTCCTGCCGTCCGGTCGTCCACCCGAGGCGGGGGAATTGCTGCGGATGCCCGACTACGCGGCCATGCTGCGCAAGCTGGTCGAAGACGAACAGCAATCCGCCCGTGGCGGCGCCACGCGGGAGCAGGCACTGCAGGCCGCGTTCGATCGCTTCTACACCGGGGACATCGCGCGCGAGGTCGCCACGTTCTTCGAGCATCACGGCGGCGTGCTCACGATGGAGGATCTGGCCGCGTATCAGCCCGAATGGACCGAGCCGGTTCATACGACGTATCGCGGCTACGACGTCTACAGCAATCCCGCCACGTCACGCGGCGGGATTGAAATGATGATGCAGTTGAACCTGCTCGAAGGCTTCGACTTGAAGGCGCTGGGCCCGCGCAGCCCCGCGGCGCTGCATCTCGTGATCGAAGCCATCAAGCTCGCGAAGGCCGACGTCTACAAGTACGTCGGCGACGCAAAGTTCACCGCGATGCCGCTCGCGGGACTCTTGTCGAAGGACTACGCCACGGAGCGGAGAAAGCTGATCGATTCAAAACAGGCGATGCCGTATCCGCCGGCGGGCCAGCCGTCGATGTTCCAGCGCAGCACCGCCGCGGCAGCACAACTGGCACACCGTTCCGGACCGGTGTTCACGGAGCGCTACGAGGCCGACCCCGAGACCACCAGCTTCTCCATCGTCGACGCGGCTGGCAACGCCCTCGCCTCCACCCCGACGATTGGCGGCGGCTTCGGCACCAGCGTCGTCGTCGGCCGGACCGGTCTGCTGTTCAACAACGGGATGCGGCTTGGCTCGACGTCGCCCTATCCCGACAGCGTCAACTACGTCCGGGGTGGCCAGATTCCGCTGCTGAACAACTCGCCCGTCATCGTGATGAAGGACGGCAAGCTCGTGCTGGCGATCGGCACACCAGGTGGCGAAGGGATCGGCCAGACGCAATTGCAGGCGCTCGTCAACATCCTCGACCTCGGTATGCCGATCCAGGAAGCAATCGAGGCACCTCGGTTCATCCTCGACGCCGAGCCGAATTTCTACAAGGCCGGTGCCGCCGTCACCGTGTCGATCGAGCGGCGCGTGCCTGCAGACGCCCTGCGCCAGCTCGAGGCGATGGGCCACCGTGTTCGTCAACTGCCCGAGTTCACCGCGGCGGTGGGAGGCATGCAGGGCATCCTCGTGGATCTGCGAAAAGGCACGATGGCCGGCGGGGCCGACCCGCGCCGCGCCGGCTACGCGATCGGCTGGTAGAGGAAGACAAGACGAAAACCACGAAGATCACGAAGTGAGACCCTGGGGTTTCTTCTGTTCGTGGCTTTCGTGATCTTCGTGTTGTCTCTCGGCGCGCGGTGCTGAAGATAGCTGCTTATCGCGGTCGATCGGAGAGCAATAGGCGCTCTTCAAGGAGAACCGTCATGGTCTCGATGTCCAGTAGGTTGACTCTTCCCGTCGCGGCAGTCACGTTCGCCTGGCTTCTCGCGGCACCTTCGCCCTCCGCCGCCCAGGTGGTCGGCGCGAATCTCTCCGGAACCATCGTCGATCCGAGTCAGGCGGCGCTGCCCGGTGTGACCGTCACGGTGCGCAACACCGCCACCGGGCGTGAACAGACCCTGGTGACCGGGCCAGAAGGGCACTACCGGGCCGTCGCGCTGCAGCCTGGGCCGTACGAGGTCAGCGCCGAGCTACCCGGCTTCGGCACCATGCGCCGGCAGCTCACCCTGGTCATCGGCGCGGACTTACGCGTCGACTTCGAAATGGGTGTGGCAACGCTGCAGGAATCGGTCACCGTCACGGGTCAGAGTCCGCTCATCGAAGTGACGAAGTCCGCACCGACGACGACCATCGTCGAGGAACAGATCCAGGCGCTGCCGGTGCTCGAGCGCAATTTCTTGTCGCTCGCACAGTTGATGCCGGGCGCGGCCCCGAACTACACCAGCAAGTTCTCGCGTGTGAAGTTCGGCGGCCCTGCCGACCAGCGCAACGGCTACACCACGATCGTCGACGGCGGCGACCTCGACGATGCGATCTGGGGCGATCCGACGGTGAATATCAGCCAGGATGCGGTGCAGGAGTTCAAAGTCTTCCGCAACCAGTTCGACGCTCAGTACGGCGCGGCGCTCGCGGCCGTAGTCACGGTGATCACTCGCTCGGGTACCAACGACCTGCACGGGAGCGGCTACTTCTTCGGGCGCGACGATGCGCTGAACGCGCGCAACGCGTTTCAACGCACCAAGCCGGTGTACGAGCAGCAGCGCGCGGGTGGATCGGTCGGCGGTCCGCTCATCCAGAACCGCACGCACTACTTCGGCGCCTATGAGTACACCAACGTCGGGCGCGAGAACATCATCTCCCTGCCCGCCAGCAACCCATTCGCCGCGCGCGAGAACGGCGTGTTCCCGGCTGGCAGCCGCGAGCACATGCTCGTCACGAAATGGGACCATCGCCTGGCGAGCAACAAGTCGATCTTCGTACGTTATGCCTTCGACGACCAGTGGGCGACGCGCACCGGCAATCCTGGATCCGACACCGCCAACGTGAACGACTCGAGCAAGATGCACAGCGTGATCGGCGAGAACAGTTGGGTGCTGTCGCAGAACCTGGTGAACACCCTGCGCGCCCACTGGATGTGGAACGAGGTGGCGACGCTGCCGGTGTCGTTCGGACCCGGTGAGGTGCGGCCATCGGTGACATCGTTCAACCGCGACAACCCGGCAACATTTCCGTTCGCGTTCGTGCAGCAGACGAACGGTCTGTACCAGTACGACTCGCATATCGTCGCGGCATACGCGCAGGACGACTGGCGCCTGTCGGACCGTCTGACGGTGAACCTCGGGTTGCGCTACGACCTCGACACGAATCTGCGGATGAACGGCATCTACGAGCAGGTGCTGGGCGACCCGCAGTACGCCGGACTCGAGAACTTCGTAAGCCGCGACCGTGGAAACGATGCCGACAACCTGCAGCCCCGCCTCGGCCTCACCTACGACATCAGCGGTCGAGGCACGCTGGTCGCGCGCGGCGGGTGGGGGATGTATGTCACGCGCCACCGCCACTACTTCGGGCTGACGGCGCAGGACCGATTGCTTGGCGCGGCGGTGCGCATCGAGAATCCGGAACAGCTCCGCAACTATCCGGACATCAACGCCGTGCTGGGTGGACGCTCACTCGCCGACTACGTGCAGAGCGGCGCTGCCCGCTCGCTGTACATCGTCCCCGACGACTACGTGCTGCCGCAGTCACAGAACACGACCGTCGGCGTCGGCTGGCAGATCAGCAATTCCACGGGCCTCGACGTCGACTACGTGCACGCCTACGGCTACAATCAGCTCGGCGCGCTCGATCTGAACCTGCCGGCATCGGGCCCTATCAGCGCGGCGAACCCGCGGCCCGTGCGCCAGTTCACCGAGGTCAAGAGCCTCGAGAACCTTTCGAAGAGCTGGTACGATGCCCTCGAGACGCAGCTCCGCACGCGGGTGCGCGGAACCGACAGCCTGCAGGTCTCGTACACCCTGTCGCGCAGCTACCGTGACGGCGTCAACCATTACCAGACCTATCCCGGCACCATGCGCACGCCGCAGGAGCGCGGCTACAGCGAGATGGACTCCCGACATAACCTGTCCGTCGCCGGATCGACGACCCTGCCATGGGCGATTCAGTTCAGCGGGATCATCCGCGCGCTCAGCGGGACCCCGCACGGCATTTCCGCCGGGTTCGACATCGACGGCGACGGGCAGAGCCAGGGCGATCGACCCGTCGGTCTCCCGATCACGGTCGGGCGCGAGAACGTGGACGAGTCGCTGGCGCTCATCAACACGCTGCGAGCCAGCCGCAACCTCGCCCCAATCACCGCCGCGCATCTCCAGCTCGAGCCGTTCATCACGGCCGACCTGCGCTTCAACAAGCTCATTCGGCTCGCCGCGTCACGCCAGATCGAGCTCTTCGTCGAGGGCTACAACGTGCTGAACCGGGTGAACTACGCCGGCGGCGGCAACGGCAGCATCATCTCGCCGGCGTTCCTGGTGCGCAACGCGGCGCGCAACGCACGTCAGATCCAGCTTGGCGCACGCGTCAGCTTTTGAGGAACGACCACCATGCATCGACGTTCACTGTTGCAACTGCTCGGCGCCGCCGCGGCCGCGCTGCCGTGGCGCAGCTCGCTCGCCCAGGCCCACGCCGCTCCGTTGACGGATGCGGCGTACACGACGCTGCGGGCCCTGGCGCCAGCGGTGTTGCCGTCGGAGCTCGGCTCGAAAGGCGCCGATGCCGTGGTCGACCGGTTTCTCACCTGGCTGCGCGGGTATCGCTCGGGCGCCGACATGGGATTTGGTTACGGCCTCGTCCGCCAGCGGCTCACGCCGACCATCACCCCGTCGGACTACGTGCAGCAGCTCGACGCACTCGAACGCTCGGCTGCGGCGGCCGGCGGCTCATTGTCGTCTTTGCCGCTCGAGGGGCGGCGGCGAGTCGTCGCCGCGAATCTGGAGGCGGCCGGCGTCAAGGACTTTCCAGCGTCGCCCGACGGCAAGCACGCGATCGCCGATTTCATGAGCTTCTTTTTCAACAGCACAGAAGCCAACGACCTCTGCTACCGGGCGAAGATTGGCCGCGACCGCTGCCGCACGCTCACCGGCTCGAGCGCGCGACCGGCAGCGTTCACAGGCGACTGAGGGAGTGACGCATGCCGCGCTATGAAAGCGACGTTTGCATCATCGGCAGCGGGATCTCCGCCGCCTTGCTCGCGCAGAAGCTCTCTGAGCTCTCGCCCAACCTCTCGGTCATCATCGTCGAGGCCGGCAAGAAGCTGTTCGACTTCGAGAACCGCTTCAAATACCGCCAACGGATGATCGACTACGGCGAGAACCCCTGGGCTGGCGACTACATCGAGGACCAAGCCGCCGAGGGCATCATCTCGCGGACGATGACCGCGGGCGGCCTGGCGATGCACTTCGGCGCGGTGTCGCAGCGCTTTTCCCAAGAGGATCTGCGCCTCCAGTCGATGTATGGGCTCGCCGCCGACTGGCCGATCGAGTGGCCCGAGCTCGAACGGTTCTACTGCGAAGCGGAACGCCGGATGGGCGTAGCCGCCGAGCCCGGACCGTACCCGGAGGATCGGCCGTCGCAACCGTATCCCATGCCGCCGATGGAGCTGTCCTGGAACCTGGTGCAGCTCAGACAGTGGGCCGACAAGAGTGGAACGCCGTTCTGGAGCACGCCGGTGTGCAAGAATACGGTCCCTTACGATGGCCGGCGCGCGTGCATTCGCTGCGCTACCTGCTCGGTGTGTCCGACCGGCGCGCGCTACTCCCCGGACTTCACGCTGAAGAAACTGATCGCGGACAAGAAGATCCAGTTGCACGATCGGACGCTCATCCGCAAGCTGGTGCCGCACGACACCGAGCACGCGATTGTGGCGGCGCACGGCGTGCACGAAGACCGGCCGAACGATCCGGTCGAGTATCGCGCGCGCACGTTCGTCGTGGCGGCGGGATACGTGTGGAGCTCCCATCTGCTCCTGCTGTCGACCTCGTCACGCTATCCGAACGGGATTGCGAACAGCTCCAGGCTGGTGGGCCGCTACATGAACGGCCACGCATACGTGTCGTCCATCGTCGAGCTCGACGCGGAGCTCTATCCCGGGATGAACGAGCCGCACAGTCTCGTCTCGCGGCGGTTCTTCCGCTGCGATCCGAAGGATTTTTT
>JAIVJN010000319.1 GCA_020200025.1 Acidobacteriota bacterium
GGCCGAAAAGGCGCGAGCCCGCGAAGCCGACGTCGCGCCGGCTGCCGCTCCGGTCGAAGCCGCGGTGCAAGGGCAGCCCGTGGCGCGCAGCGACGAGCGCGTGGGCTAGCCCGCCGTCCCAGCGCGTTTCGGCCACATGGCGCTCGTTCCCTTCCCCGGCCAAGCTTCGTCGCAGCCGTCTCCAGACGACGAGCTCGGGCCGCACGACCCGCGCGGCGAGCGGGCACTCGGGCCGCCGGAGCCGCCTGACGACGAAGACGATCTGCCCGACGGGCGGATGACCTTCCTCGAGCACCTCGACGAGCTGCGGAAACGGCTGACCCAGACCGTGCTGGGGCTGTTGGTCGGCTTCGTCATTGCCATCGCCTTCGTCGGACGAATCTTCGAGTTCGTCTTCGCGCGTCTCGCCGCGGACGTGCCCGGTCACAAGCTGATCTTCACCGAGCCGAGCGAAGCATTTCTGCTGCACATCAAGATCGCGGTGCTCTGTGGGCTGCTGATCGCCTCGCCCTACATCATGTGGCAGGTGTGGCTCTTCATCGCTCCGGGCCTCTATGCCAACGAAAAGAAGCTGGCGATCCCGTTTGTCGTCTTCTCATCCAGCCTGTTCATTCTCGGGGCCGCGTTCTCGCACGAGATCGTGTTCCCCTTTGCGTGGAGGTTTTTCGCCGATTTCTCGAGCGATATCCTCGAATTCACGCCCCGCGTCGAGCCGGCCTTCGCCCTGTACGTGAAGCTACTCCTGGCCATGGGCGTGGTCTTCCAGCTCCCGATGCTGATCTTCGTCCTGGCCAAGCTCGGGGTGGTGACCGCGCGCTTTCTCATCCGCAACGTGAAATACTCCGTCCTCATCATTTTCGTCGTTGCCGCCATCATCACTCCCGACGGCAACCCAGTCACCCAGACCATGGTCGCTGCCCCGATGTTCGGCCTCTACATCATCAGCATCGGGGTGGCCTGGCTGTTCGGCCGAGCCGATAAGAAGGAGTGACGCGCCATGCGTGCACGAAAACGCGCGGAAACGTCGCCGTTCTGTTAGCTTTTCGTTTGACTTTCGTCGTTGCCCGGCCGTACTATTTCCAGGACGATCGCTCCACCCCCTTTTTCGTGAAGGAGGTCGGTAGTGGAGGAGGCTGCTAGGTTTATGAGGTTTTCTTGCCGTCTGGCTATGGGCGCTGCCCTCGCCGCCCTGGTCGCGTCGCCCGTGGGCGCGCAGACTGCGAGCGGCGGCCAGCCGCAGTCGCAGCAACAGCAGGCACCCCGGACCGAGGGGGACACCCGTCCTGCGACAACGACGACGATGGGAGATACGGGCCTGTGGTTCACCCCGCTCGGTGAAGTGCTGCCGAGGGGGACGTGGTCCGGATCCGCCTATCGCGTCAATTGGGACCGGACGGAAGCCTTCTCGGACATCTCCGATTTTACGGGGACGTTCGCGTTCGGTGCCACCGATCGGCTGGAAATCTTCGGTGCGTTGGCCGTTCAGCGGCGTATCGACGCCGATCGGCGCTCGGTTCGCCTGGGCGGCACGCCCATGGACTATCCGACCATCAACGAAGGCTGGCAGACCGGTTTCGGTGACGTCGTCGTCGGCGCCAAGTTCAATCTCGTGTCGCAGTGGCGGCAGAATCCTGCCGCGTTTGCCATCCGCGGCGCTGTCAAGCTGCCGACGGCAAGCGATGACGACGGCTTAGGCACCGGTAAGCCAGACTTCCTGGTCGACGCCGTCGTCAGCCGCGAATTCAACGAGAAGGTCGATCTCAGCGGGTATGTCGGCGGACGCTTTCGTGGCGATCCGGACGATATCAATCTGAGCCACGGCTTGCGCTGGGGCGGCGGGTTCGGCTGGCCGAGCCGCGGCATGCTGAAGCTCGTCGGCGAGGTCAATGGCGAGTACTATTTCGATAACGAGATCACACACAGCCTGATCACGGTCCCCGAGAACCCGCTGCCGCTGCTCGGATGGACCGTCGAGCGTCCGGTGGACGCGCACCTCGGGCTCACCTTCCAGAGGAACGGCTTCTTCGCTGGCGCGGGGCTCGGCTTTGCCCTGAGCGGCACGCAGCGCGGTGAGTTCCCCGGCGGCAACGACGAGAGCGGCGACTATCTCGGCTTCCAGGCGCGCATCGGCTATCACCCGGGCACGCGCATCTACGTGCCGCCGCCGCCGCCACCGCCGCCACCGCCGCCGCCACCACCGGCCAATCGCCCACCGACGGTGAAGGCGCGTTGCGAGCCGTGCACGATTGAGATGG
The DNA here is from genome assembly GCA_020200025.1 of Acidobacteriota bacterium. Lineage (GTDB taxonomy): Bacteria > Acidobacteriota > Vicinamibacteria > Vicinamibacterales > UBA2999 > JAIVJN01. The sequence goes on from JAIVJN010000319.1 coordinate 2,256, forward strand.
GCAAGACGTCGACCATCACGGCCGACGCGCAGGATCCGGATGGCGACACGCTGTCCTACAAGTGGTCGGCTCCGACCGGGACGTTCGCGAACCCGGCGGATCGGCAGACGATCTTCACGTGCCCGGCCAATGAAGGCGCCGTGCCGGTGACGGTGACTGTGAGCGACGGCAAGGGCGGCACGGCCAGTGACACCGTCACGATTCAGTGCGTGCGGCCCGCGCGGAAGGAGTACACGTTCGAAGACGTGCACTTCGACTTCGACCGCTACACGCTTCGTCCCGAAGCGACGCGGATTCTCGACGACGCCATCAAGGCGATGCAGGAAGATCCGCAGCTGCGCCTCACGGTCGAGGGCCACACGTGCAACATCGGCACGGCGGAATACAACCTCGCGCTCGGCGAGCGCCGCGCCAATGCGGTGCGCGAGTACCTCGCCAGCCGCGGCGTCACGGCAGCCCGGCTCCAGAGCGTCAGCTACGGCGAGGAGCGGCCGAAGCACGACAACGCGCGTGAGGAAACGCGGCGCTTGAACCGTCGTGCCGCGATGACGGTTCGCTTGCAGTAAACGGCGACCGACTGACACGAGAAAAGGGCGGGAGGATCGAACCGATCCTCCCGCCCTTTCTTTTTTTGCGAGGCTTGCGCGCTTGGGGGGCTTGGAGGCTTGAATCGTTGTAGTCTCCAGGCCTTCAAGTCTGCAGGCCCTGTAACGCCCCGAGCCTTGCTTGGCGCCAGGCTCTGGGCCCTGGGCGCCGGCAGCCGCCAGCTCCGAGGCCTACTAATACGCTTTCGCAAACCAGGCGCGCACCGTGGCCGGCTGGTCGCACCTCACACACGGTTTGCCCGGTGGCTGCTCGTAGCCGAAAGGGATATTGCGGATCGTTGCCTGCGTCTCCGCCTTGATCGCGGCTTCGCAAGCCGCCGAGCCGCACCACGGCGCGATGACGAAGCCCGGGCGCCCTTCCATCAGCCGCGTGAACTCTTCCCACGTATCAGCCGACGCCGTGCGCTCGTCACGGAACGTGCGGGCGCGTTCGAGCAGCTCCGCCTGAATCTCGTCGAGCAACGCCCGGACCGACTCGACGAGGCCGGCCATTGGCAACGACTGCTTGGCGCGAGTGTCGCGCCGCGCGGCGAAGACCGATTGCTTCTCGATGTCCTTGGGACCGATTTCGAGCCTGAGCGGGACGCCGCGCATCTCGTACTCGGCGAACTTCCATCCCGGCGTTTGACTGTCATCCTCGTCGAGCCGCACGCGGAGACCGGCCCCGGCGAGCTGTGCCCGGATCGACTCACACGTCGGCAGTACCGTCTCTTTCCAATTGCCGCGCGGGATCGGGACGATGACGATCTGCCACGGCGCCACGGCCGGCGGCAGGATCAACCCGCTGTCGTCGCCGTGCGTCATGATGAGGCCGCCGATGAGCCGCGTCGAAGCGCCCCAGGAGGTGGTCCACACGTGTTGCAGGGTCTTGTCGCGTCCCTGAAACTCGATGCCGAATGCCTTCGCGAAGTTCTGCCCGAGGTTGTGGGACGTGCCGGCCTGCAACGCACGCCCGTCTCCCATGAGCGCCTCGATCGAGTACGTGCGCGCGGCGCCGGCAAACTTCTCGCTCTCGCTTTTTTCACCGGCCACGACGGGCATGGCGAGCACGTTCTCGGCAAACTCTTTGTAGACGCCGAGGATCTTCAGCGTTTCTTCCTGCGCTTGGTCTTCGGTCTCGTGAGCGGTATGACCTTCCTGCCAAAGGAACTCGGTCGTGCGCAGAAACGGACGGGTCACTTTTTCCCAGCGGACGACATTCGCCCACTGGTTGATCAGCACCGGCAAGTCGCGCCACGACTGAATCCATTTCTGGTACATCACGCCGATGATCGTCTCGGACGTCGGGCGAATGGCCAGCTTCTCCTCGAGCTCTTCGGTTCCGCCCTGCGTGACCCAGGCCACCTGCGGCGCGAAGCCTTCGACGTGCTCGGCCTCGCGCATCAGCAGGTTCTCGGGAATGAACAACGGAAAGTACGCGTTCACATGGCCTGTCGCCTTGAAGCGGTCGTCGAGTTGGCGCTGGATCAACTCCCAAATGGCGTAGCCATACGGTCGGATGACCATGCAGCCCTTGACCGGCGAATAGTCGGCCAGTTCGGCACGGCGAACGATGTCGAGATACCAGCGGGAAAAGTCGGCGGATTGCGGCGTGATCTCGGTGACGAACCCGTTGCCACCATCGGTTTTATTGGCCATGAGGTGCGTGTGCGCGCGGCGCGGCCGGGCGCACGGGGATGTTGGGCTCCTACGCCCCACGTCGCTCGGCAATGTGAATTTGCCAGTGTATATCGTTTCGCGCGGGAAAGTCGGCACGATAGTGGGCGCCGCGGCTTTCCTCGCGGCGCAGCGCGGCACGGCCCATAAGGGCGCTGACCGCGAGGAGGCTGGCAAGCCGCCATTGATTCATGTCGTGTGGGTCTTCAGCCAGCGCTTGCTCGGCCTCCTCGTGCCAGGCGAGCAGGTATCTCACTGCACCTTCCAGACCCGGGCCGTCGCGCGTCACACCGACGTGCCGCCACATGAGATCACGGACATCCGCTTCGGAACTGCCCGTCCTGCGCCGCCGCTCGGTGCCACCCATCGCGTCACGGACGCTCATCACGTTGGCCTTCTCGCTGGGCTCGGCCTCGCGCACATTGGTCATCTGGCTGGCGCGCGGTGGCTCGAGCATCGCGTGGGCGGCGCGTGCGCCGAAGACGAGCCCTTCGAGCAGCGAGTTGCTGGCGAGTCGGTTGGCGCCGTGCACGCCGGTACACGCGACTTCGCCCGCCGCGAGAAGACCGGCAATCGTCGTGCGTCCGGAGACGTCCGTCTCGACGCCGCCCATCTGATAGTGGGCAGCGGGGCTCACGGGGATGCGATGGCGCGCGAGATCCAGGCCCGCTGCTCGGCAGGCGGCGAGCGCCATCGGAAAGCGGTGAGCGATGTACGACGGCTCGAGGTGTTGCAGCGTGAGGAACACGGGCGAGCCGGTCCGCGCGGTCTCTTGGACGATGGCGCGTGACACGACATCACGGGAGGCGAGCTCGCCGGCGGGCCCTTCGCGCAGCATGAATCGCTCGCCCTCGGCATTCACCAGCCATGCGCCCTCCCCTCGAATCGCTTCCGACAGGAGGAATCGCGGCGCGCCAGGCACGCTCAGCACCGTCGGATGAAACTGCATGAACTCGAGGTCGGCGACCCGGGCACCCGCTCTCCACGCCAGTGCGACCCCGTCGCCGGTCGCGACCGGTGGATTCGTCGTCTCCGCGTAGATCTGCCCGGCGCCGCCCGTGGCGAGCAGGGTCGCCTGGGCCTCGATGGTGGCCTCACCGTTGGGACCGACAAAGCGCGCGCCGGTGCATCGGTTGTCTCGTATCAACAGCGAGATGGCTCGCGTGTGGCGCAGAACGCGGATGCGGGGCTCCGCCGACACGCGCTCCCACAACACGCGGCCGATCTCACGTCCCGTCGCATCCGCCGCGTGGAGCACGCGCCGCACCCGGTGCGCGCCTTCTCGTCCGAGTGCGAGCTCGCCGGACGCATCACGATCGACGCGCGCCCCCCACGAGACGAGCTCACGCACGTAGCGCACGCCCTCTTCCACGAGAATGCGGACGGCGCCGTCGTCGCAGAGCCCGTCTCCCGCCGCAATCGTGTCCTCGGCATGTAGCGCCGGCGTATCGTCAGCCCCGATGGCGACGGCAATGCCCCCTTGCGCATAGCCGGTGTTGCTCTCTTCGGGATCGGCCTTCGTGAGCACCAGGACCTTGCCCGCCGTCGCGAGATCGGCTGCCGCGCGCAGCCCGGCGATGCCACTGCCAATGATGAGGAAGTCCGTCGGAACGGGCACCGAATGCTATCCTACCACCTGAAAAAATGCAGCCGACCCGGCTCGAGGTCGCGGCCGTCGCCGGCGCGTATCCCGTTGTCATCGCGCCACACGCGCTCGATTCGCTGGCTCGCCTCCTCGAGCAGAACGGCCTGGGTCCTCGGCGCTTCATCGTCTCGAGCCCGCTCGTGTGGCAGTTGCACGGCGATGTTGTGCGGCCCGGATCGACGGAACGGGCGCCGATTCTCATCCCGGACGGTGAGCGCTTCAAGACGGTCGCCACCGTTGGGCGCGTGTACGACGCGCTGCTGCGCGCGGGGGCGGATCGAAGCGCCGTCATCCTCGCGCTCGGAGGCGGCGTCATCGGCGACGTGGCCGGCTTCGCCGCGGCGACGTTTCTTCGCGGCATCCGCGTGGTTCATCTGCCGACGACTCGAGCCCTGGCTTGTTCGACCGGGTGCGCACGTCGCTTAGCGCGCTCTTCGCCCGCGAAGAAGCCGCCCTGGCCGACGTGGTGGCGGAATCGTGCCGCATCAAAGCGGAGGTCGTCTCGGCGGACGAGCGCGAGGGCGGCCTACGGCGTATCTTGAACTTTGGCCACACCTTGGGGCATGCGCTCGAGGCCGCGACAAAGTATCGGCGCCTACGGCACGGCGAGGCGGTGGCCTACGGAATGATGGCCGCCACCGCACTCGGTCTGGCGCGCGGCGTGACGACGAGGGAGACACACGAGGCCGTGCGGGCGCTCATCGCGATGATGGGACCACTACCGCCCATCGCCGACGTGCCCGCCCGCGACGTGCTCGGGGCCGTGTGGCACGACAAGAAGATCGTTGCCGGGACGCTGCACTTCGTGGCGGTCACCGAAATCGGTCGCGCTACGACGTTGACCGATGTCACGCCGAAGGATCTACGCGCCGCCCTCAAGGCGATCGGGGTGCGGTAACCAACCTGGTTGGGTTCATGAGAGCAACCTGGTTGCGTTCGCGAGAGCAACCTGGTTGGCCTCTCGAGAGCAACCAGGTTGGTTAGATCCCGTATTCGCGGATCTTCCCGAGCAACGCTCTGTAGCCGACCTCTAGCAGATCGGCGGCGCGCCCGACATCGCCGCCCGTTTGCTGCAACGCCTGCTGGATCTTGCGGCGCTCGGCTTCGATTCGCGTTCGCTCCGTCGCCTCGCCGAGCGTTCCCGAGAGGTCCACCGACTGCCAGGGATCGGCGTGCGCCACTACCTGGACTGGCGCCGCCAGGTGCAATGTGCGGGCGTGAATTCTGTCGCCGTCGGCGAGAATCACGGCGCGCTCGAGGCAATTCTGCAGCTCACGGACGTTGCCCGGCCATGGGTAGTCGACCAGTGCCTCCACGGCGTCTGCCGAGAGCGCCAGCGGTCGGCGTCCAATCTCGAGACAGGCGCGCTCGATAAAGTGCCGCGCCAGCAGCGGTACATCGTCTCGCCGCTCGCGCAGCGGAGGAATGACGATCGGGAACACCGACAACCGAAAGTAGAGATCGTCGCGAAACTGGCGCGAGGCCACCGCGCGGCGAAGCACGCGATTGGTCGCCGCCACCACGCGCACGTCGGGCCGTATCGTCGTCGTGCCACCGAGACGTTCGAAGCTGCGATCTTCCGCCTCGAGCAGCGACTCTGGAATGGCTGCGCAGTTGATCGGTACGAACGGCCCGGGGGCTCGTGCGCTGAGCGCGTGGAGCGCGCGCGCGAACAGCTCCTTGCCCGTTCCGCTCTCGCCCTCGAGCAGCACGGTGGTATCGGTGGCGGCCGCCCGCTGAAGGGCGCTCGACACCTGCGTCAATGCCGGCGCATTGCCGATGATCCTGGGCGCGCCGCGCTTGCGCGCGAGCTCGTCCTTGAGGAGCGCGTACTCCATCATCACTCGGCGCTGGGCGAGCGCGCGCTCGACCAGCAGCCGCAGGTGATCGGGATCTACCGGTTTGGCGAGGAAGTCGAGCGCACCCTCTTTCATCGCCGCAACGGCATCCTGAATGCTGCCGTACGCGGTCATGACGATGACCGGCAGATCGGGGTCGGCATCCTTTGCCGCGCGGAGAACGCCGAAGCCGTCCCCTACCGGCAGTTTGAGGTCGGACAGCACCAAGGCCGGACGCTCGGTGCGCAGACAACGCTCCGCCTCTGCTTGGTCGCGCGCTTCGAGGACACTGTGGCCCTGCGCCTCGAGCGCATGGCGCAGCATCGTGCGGAGGGAGTCTTTGTCTTCGACGAGGAGAACCGAGCCCTCCCCTACGGCGTGCGATCGCGAGGACAACTGTGCGGTCAGCGCAACCAGCCGGCAGGCACACCAGCCTTGCGCGCCTCGTCCTCGATTGCCGCGATGGCGTCGGTCTGCTTGACGATGTCGTTCTTCACGCGTTCGAGCTCGGCCAGCGCCCGCTGCCGATCCTGATCGATCCCCGCACGCTGAGCGGGGTCGTCGCGGTTGACAAAGTCTGCCGTGAGCGCGTTGATGCGACTCTGCAGCGCCTCGGCGAAGGTTTGGCTTCGTTGCAGCTCGGCCCGGGCCGTCGTGATGCGCTTGCGCCACGCGGCTTCGTCCGACGGTCCCTTCGGCTCGGCCTGGGCCGGAGCCGACGGAGACGCTGGCGCCGATGGCGCCCCTGGCTCGGGCGTGGCGGGAGCGGGAGTCGGCGCCGCGTCAGTCTGAACGGCAGCGGGCGACGGCGGCGGCGGCGTGGTGAAATCTGGCTTCAGCGCGTCGTTCGTATACACCTTGGCCGGCTTCTTCACGTTTTTTCGCCGTGCCTCCTCGGCACGAGCGACATCGGCCAGCGACTGCGCAAAGGAGAAGACCGGCGACCAGATCAACAAGCCAGCACAGACCAGCAGCGTCACTCGTTTCATGGCAGACCCCGGGATACCTGAATATATCGGCCGTTCGGTGTGTTTTCGTGAGGGTGCGAAATGAAACCGGGTTTTTGTCTTCCCGCACCGAAATGAGACCGGGGTTCGTTTTCGGTACCGAACAAGAAAACGAAACCCGGTTTCAATTCGCTCATTTCGCGTGCAGCGATCGCCAAGAATGTACGCGGCTGCCTATTTCGCATGTGGCGGGATCCGGCTCGCAGCGGCGCACGATGGCGGCCTCGACCGAACGGCGGGCGCGATTCGGACCCCAGGCGGACGCGCGAAGTCTGAGAATGCGCCGTCCAGCGCCGCTCGCCGCCCCTCCATCGACCGTTGGATCCCCATCCTCCTCCGCCCCATCGTCGCCCACCCAGACGACAATGTAGTCTGCGGTGAGATGCGAGAGACCGAGCGCCGCAGGGTGGCCGTAGAGAAATGGCGCCCACCGTGGATTGTTGGCGCCCCAAGGGCGGTCGACTGAGCTCTGCGCCCGTTGACCGTCGCTGCATCCGCCGGGCCGGCCACAGGTGAGATGGCCGGTCAAGGTGGAGAGATCGATGGTTTCTCCATGAGGCAGTTGGCGTGCCCCCGACGGATCGCCATCGGTGCGCGTGGAGCGAATCGTTCCGGCGAGAACGGCGTTCCAATCGCCAGAGCGGTCGAGGTCGAGCACTGCAAGCTCGAGTGCCGCGTCGGCCGCATAGAGCGCGGCGGCGCCGTCTCGTTGGTTAGCGCTCGCGCGCGGCTCGAGCCCGAGCGTGAGCAGAAGGGCGAGGCCAAGCCCACTGAGCAGAGCGATCACCACCACGGCCACGATGAGCGCCGCGCCAAGCTCAGACGTTTGCGCCGGCCGTTTGTCCCACCCCACCAGAGCTCTCACGGATCACGTCAGTTTCGGTCTAGGGCTGCCGCAGATTCCGCGGCACAACAGTCAGCCGAAGCTCGCCATCTGGCACCCAGCTCGCCGAACGGCTCCCCGCCCCTGGCCGCCTGAAGAGGCGCCCTGCTGGGCCGCGGAGCGCCGCTGACGCGACTTCGACGCGCAGGCGGAGGTCGACGCGCCGGATGCGAAACAAGTCGGCATCGAAGTTGGGCCCGGCCGGGCTCCCCGGACACCATGGACCATCGACGAGCATGTCGGGCGTCAACTTGACCAGCGTTCCGACCCCGCCGAGCGTGGGCAATCGTCCTGCGCGCGCGCCACCCTCACTCACCGCAATGGTGCAGTTCTCGCCCGCCCCCCACTCGTCCCGCTCATCGTCTTGGCCAGGCACGGGAGGGCGGGGACCATAACTTGGCGACGCAAGCGGCTGCACGCTGGGCAGCGGCGGCCGTGCGTCGCCGTACACGTCCACGGTGAAATCGACGACGTGATCGAGGAGAGGCATGGTCGCGCCGGCGCCGCTCACCTTCACCAGACGCTGGCCGCCCTCTCCGTCGGGCGCCAACCCATACATCGTTTCCTCGATCTGCGCGATCGCTGCGCCGACCGCGTAGCGCCCGGAGAGTGGCGAGGTCGTCGTAATGGATCCTCCACCGGCATCGACGATGACCGTGGCGACTTCTACCACGTCGTGTATCGCCGTGCGGTCGAAGAGGATGGCATCGTGCCCCACCTCGAAGCCGCAAGCGGGCCGCGAGCCCGGACAAGCCGGCGGTCCCTTCAACCGCAGTGGATCGTTGCCTGAGACCAGGGCTTCGCGCAGACGAGCCTGCGCAGCCTCCGCGGGAACGGTGATGATACGGACAGCCCCGAATCGACCGTCGGCAGGCGCGGTCGGGTCGAGATGGATCATTGGCTCGACGACCGGCAGGCTGTCTGCCAGCCGGCCCTGCTCCGCTATCGCTGCGCCCGCGCCCGCGCCGCGAAGGTCGTCGCCAAGCGCCTGAAGCCCCGTTCGCAGCCGCTGCGCCACCTCCGCTCCTGCCGCATCCCGCTCGAACGAGGAGCGGGCGGGATCGACGATGGCGAGCGCGATGGCGAGAATGGTGAGGGTCAGGAGTGTCGCGACCAGAAGCTCGACGAGCGTGAAGCCGCGATCGGTCATGGCCTCCTCGCGCGAGCCGTCGAGAGGCACACTTCAGGCGCGCCAGCCAGGTGTGCCCGCTCCCATACACACGCACGCAGCGCAATCAAGTTGGCGTCCGAGTCGATGCGTGCGATCGACCACCGGCGCGTGTAGGCCATGTCGCCCGGCACCGATCCTCCGCCGCCGAGCGCACGGCCATGCATGTCGAGGTAGTCGACGAAGCCGTCCACGTTCTCTGCCAGACTGTGAGCGGGCGAAGACTGCAGGCC
>JAIVJN010000086.1 GCA_020200025.1 Acidobacteriota bacterium
CAGGAGTGAAAAGAACAACACGCGGCTCGACCCCGCTCGGGCGGAGGTCACACCATTGATGTTCCTTCGTGAACTTCGTGGTTTTCGTGTTGTCCGGCTTAGCCTCCGATCGAGTATTGGACCGCTATGCGGCCTCTAACGAGAATTTGTACCCGTGGTGGATCCGCAGAGCGGTCCAGGCGCGCGGAGGGCGCCGAGGAGACAACGAGAACCTGCCAAGGGCTCGGGGCGAACGGGATATCAAGGGCGCGGCCCTTGGCTGGTTGATATGTGCGGCATCGTCGGCATCGTCGAATCGGATTTGAATCGGCCGGTGCTCCCCGAGGAGCTCGAGCGGATGGTGCGGATGCTGCACCACCGCGGGCCTGACGAGGAGGGTAGCGTCACCCTGGCCGGCGTCGGTCTCGGCATGCGGCGGCTGTCGATCGTCGACCTCGCCGGGGGGCAGCAGCCATTCAGTAACGAGAGCGGAACGCTGCAACTGGTCGCCAACGGCGAGATCTACAACTTTGCCCAGCTTCGTCGCGAGCTCGAGGCGGCAGGGCACCGGTTCCGCAGCCGATCGGACGTCGAAGTGCTCGTCCACGCCTACGAGCAGTGGGGCGACGGCTTTCTGTCTCGCGTGCGGGGGATGTTCGCCCTCGCACTGTGGAACGAGCAGACGCGAACCTTGTTCGCCGCGCGCGACCGGGCTGGGGAGAAGCCGCTCTATTGGACGCTGACGCCGCGCGGGCTGCTTCTGGCGTCGGAAGTCAAGGCCCTGCTCGTCCGTCCGGAGGTATCGCGCGAGCTCGACCTCGAGGCGCTGGACCAGTTTCTGACCTATGAGTACGTTGTCGCACCGCGGACCATCCTTCGCGATGTGCACAAGCTCCCGGCCGGCCATTACCTGGTGTATCGAGACGGCGAGGTGACGATTCATCAGTACTGGGACGCCCCGGCGATTCGCGTGCAGCCGTGGACGGACGATGAAGCCGCGGAGGCGTTGCGGTCGGCACTGAGGAAGTCAGTGGCCAGTCAAATGATGGCCGACGTGCCCATTGGGGCATTTCTGTCCGGCGGTGTCGATTCGAGTACGGTCGTGGCCTTCATGAGCGAAGCGTCACACCAGCCGGTCAACAGCTTCAGCATCGGCTTCGAAGATGGCACCTACAACGAGCTGCCGTACGCGCGCGAGGTCGCCTCACTGTTCAAGACCCATCATTGTGAGCGCACCGTGTCGCCCGACATCCGTGCGCTCTTCGAGCGGCTCGTCTTGCATCTCGACGAGCCATTTGCCGACGTCTCGCTCTTTCCGACGTTTCTCGTTTCACAGTTGGCGCGCGAGCACGTGAAGGTGGTGCTCTCGGGCGACGGCGGTGACGAGCTGTTCGGCGGCTACGACGCGTATCAGGCGCAGGCGCTCGCGGCACGGTACGCGGGGGTGGGCGAGCGCATCATGCCCGCGCTTGCCGCGGTCGGCGCGATGCTTCCGCCGACGGACAAGAAAAAGGGCTTCATCAACAAGTTCAAGCGGTTCACCCAAGGCGCCTCAGAAGCCCCTATCGATCTCGGTCACTACCGATGGATGGTCTATCTCGGCTCGCGAGCGAAGCGGCGTCTCTACACCGCGGGTCTTCAGGGTGCGCTCGTCCACTCGGATGTCTACGCGCCCGTCCGGCAGGCGTTGCGCCGCGCCAGCAGTGACGATTGGCTGAACCGCCAGCTCTATACCGACCTGACGATTTATCTGGCCGACGACATTCTGGTCAAGGTCGATCGGATGAGCATGGCGACCTCGCTCGAGACACGGGCCCCGTTTCTCGATGCCGACGTGATGGAGCTGGCGTTCTCGATGCCAGGACACCTGAAAATCCGCAATGGCGAGCGCAAGTGGATTCTGAAGCGCGCCGTGGAAGGCGTGGTGCCCGAGCGGATCCTGAGGCGACCGAAGGAGGGCTTCAGCATCCCGATGAAGAACTGGCTGCGCCACGAGCTGGCGCCACTCGTCCACGAGCTGCTCGCGCCCGCGCGAGTCGCCGAGCGCGGGCTGTTCGAGCCGGCGGAAGTGAGCCGGCTAATCGAGGCCCATACCGCCGGCCGGGCGAACCACGCGCACACGCTGTTTCCGCTCATGGTGTTCGAGCGCTGGGCGGAGGAGTATCTTCGGTAGTGCCGAGTGCCGAGTGCCGAGTGCCGAGTGCGTGTGTACCATGCCCCCATCCGCCTCCATTGCCGATATCGAGCGCTACTGGAACGAGCGCATTCACGATCTGGAGATGACGCGCCATCCGGTCGGGTCGCGCGAGTTCTTCGACGATCTCGACGACTATCGGTTCGAGAAGCTCCACTACTTACCGCGGCTCGTCAATTTCTCCGGGTTCCACGGCCGGAGACTGCTCGAGGTCGGCTGCGGCATCGGCACCGATCTGGTGCGCTTCGCGCGCGGCGGCGCGCTGGTCACCGGCGTCGATCTGTCCGCTACTGCCATCGAGCTGGCGCGACAGAATTTCAGCCTCCACGGCCTATGCGCCGAAGAGTTGAAGGTGGACAACGGCGAGCAGCTCTCGTATGCGGATAGCTCATTCGACGTGGTCTACGCGCACGGCGTCATGCAGTATACGAACGATGCGGCGCGGCTGGTGCGCGAGTGCTATCGCGTGCTCACACCGGGCGGGCACGGCATCTTCATGGCCTACAACCGCATCTCGTGGCTCGGTGCGATGTCGAAGCTGACGAACGTGTCGCTCGAGCACCAGGACGCGCCGGTGTTGCGCACGTATTCGATCGGCGAGTTCCGCGATTTGCTGACCCCATTTGCCGACGTGCGCATCGTTCCCGAGCGCTTTCCCGTCGCATCGCGGCTGCACAAGGGCTGGAAGGGTGTCCTCTTCAACACCTGCTTCGTCGGCGCGTTCAATGCGTTGCCCAGATCGTTGGTACGACGGTTCGGCTGGCACCTCATGGGGTTTGGTCACAAACAGCGCTGACACGGGTATCACGGCGCACTGCATGGCGCATGCGTACCGCGTCGACGCTTCTGCCGCCTGTCCGCCTTCGCGGCCGTAGGCTGCTACGGCTGGACCGGGCCGTAGCTCGTCGTATTGTCAGGGGCAAGCGGAGGCGGGCCGTCTGCCAACCTCTATCGTACAATCATGACCGATGCGGCGCGACCTTCGCCGCCTGGCTGACAGCACGTTCGACCTCGTGGTCGTCGGCGCGGGCATTTACGGCGCCATTGCGGCATGGGACGCGACGGCGCGCGGCTTGTCGGTGGCGCTCCTCGATCGCGGCGACTTCGGCTCGGGTACGTCCTTCAATTCGCTCAAGACATTACACGGCGGCTTGCGCTCGCTGCGGGCGCTCGATCTTCGGCAGATGCGCCTCTTCATTCGTGAGCGCCGCGCCATGGCACGCGTCGCACCCCATCTCGTGCGCGTGCTTCCCTGTGTGGTGCCGACGTATCGCGACCCTGGTCGCAGCGCGCCGCTGATGCGGCTGGCTCTTCTTGTCAACGACCTCGTCGCTCGCGACCGCAATGCCGGGCTCGACGGAGCGCACACGCACATTCCCGCCAGCGCGGTCGTGTCGCGCGATGCCTGCCTCGAATTGAACCCGTTGGTCGATCCCGCCGGTGTGACCGGCGGCGCGATATGGCACGACTACCAGATGACGAGCCCGGACCGCGTGACGCTGGCCTTCGTTCGCAGCGCGTCGACCGCCGGGGCCGTCACGGCCAACTACGTCGCTGCCACGCGCCTCCTCATCACTGGCCAGCGCGTCGAAGGCGTGACCGTCCGGGACGCGTGCACCGACTCGACCTTCGACGTTCATGCAGGCGCGGTGCTGAACGCCGCCGGTCCGTGGGCCGCCTCGCTCCTCGACAACCTTCCGAGCGTTCGAGCGACGCTGCCGGCGCCCGCCTTGTCCCGGGCGATGAATCTGGTCGTGCGCCGCCTCCCAGGGTCGCGCGCCTGCGGCGGGCTGGCGCGCGGCCGGTTTCTCTTTGCCGTTCCTTGGCAGAGCGCATCGATTCTCGGCACGAGCCACGACCCGCACGACGGTGCTCCCGATCTACGCGTCACGCGCGCCCATGTCGAGGGCCTGCTCGCTGAGGCGCGCGAAGCGTTTCCGCGGGCCGGCCTCGCATACGGGGATGTTCGCCTGGTCCATCGAGGGCTGCTCCCGATGGTCTCGTCGGCGAATGGGCACGTGCAATTGCTCCGCGAAAGCGTCGTCGTGGATCATCGCTCGCAAGGTGTCGACGGGCTCGTCTCGATGGTCGGCGTGCGCTACACCACGGCGCGCGACACCGCCGAAAAGGCAACCGATGCCGTATTCCGCACGCTGGGATACGCGCGGCCGCCGGCGTGTCGAACCGAGGTCACACCCCTGGACACGAGCGATCTCGACGCGATTGCCGCCCTGCAGTCGTTGCAGGGACTGGAGGAGCCGATTGGCGCCGAGAGCACGACCACCGGCGCCGAGATCGTGCATGCCGCGCGGGCCGAAGCGGCGGTTCACCTGGCCGACGCCGTCATCCGGCGCACGGGCATCGGCGCCGCAGGCCGCCCGAGTGACCAGACGCTGGCGCGCGCCGCCGAGTTGATGGGAGCCGAGCTCGGCTGGAGCGACGAGCAGCGACGCCGGGAGATCGCGGAGGTCGACGCATTTTACGAGTTACCCGCATGACTGCGTGGCCCGGCCGAGCTGGAACCTCTGCTCGCGCGTCGTACTATGAGTCATGCCTCGATTGATCGTCTTCGGCCTTGCCCTCTTTTTTGTTGCATGTAACCGCGACGACGGGCCGTCCGAGCCTCGACCTCCCGAATCCGTCGCGTCCCCAGTCTCCCCTGTGCCTGTGGTCGCCGAGGCGTCCGCGCCGAGCTCATCATCCGACGCCGTGCACGCCGCCGACACGGGAATACCAGAGCCCGTGCGCCCCTTTCCAGCCGGCCTGAAGGGCGAGGTCGTGTTCCAGAGCGACCGTGAAGGGCCGACCCGCGTCTACGGGATCGACCTCGGCACCGGCACGATTCGCCGCATCGGCCCGGCCGGCGACTGGTTCGACGAGGAACCGCAATGGTCTCCGGACGGGAATCGCGTCGCCCTCGCGTCTACACGTGCCGAGAAGGGGAATCTGGACATTTTTGTCATGGATCGTGATGGCGCGAATCTCGTTCGCGTGACCGACCATCCGTCAAGCGAGCAAGGCCCGGCGTGGGCGGCTCGCCGACAAGCGCGTCGAGCGGGTCACGTCGGGCTTCGATCGCGCCATCATGCCGGCGGCATCGCCCGACGGGCGCTATCTCGCGTATGCCGCCCAGACCGTGATGCACTTCCAACTGCATTTGCTCGATCTGCACGCGGGAACCACGCGCCAGATCACCTCGGGCGGCGGCGCATGTCACCCCAACTTCGCTCCCGACAGTCAAGAGCTCGCCTTCGTCCGGCTGGATACTGATCCTTCGCGGCTCGAAGCGGTGCGCGAAACTGGTGCGCGTGTCGTGCTCGCCGACGCGAAGATGTGGAGCTACTACCCCGACTACTCGAGCGACGGCCGCTACGTGATCTTCTCGGTCAGCCCCGAACATCATCGCGGCGAGGATTGGGACCTCGCCGTCATCGATCAACAGAAACCGGGGCAGTTCATCCGATTGACGACCGGCCCCGGCAACGACCGGGTGCCCGACTGGCGGCCGCTCAAGTAGGGCAAGCGGCAGACGGCCAGCAGCCGCTATCAAAATCAACCAATCGCGCAACGACAGGGCAGGGCAAGCGGCAGGTGGCCCGCCTACGCTCGCCGATACATGCACGCGAGCTTCGGCGGACAGCAGCAGACGGCACGAAGACCACGAGCTCACCACGCGGCGTTCGCTTAGCTCACTAGAGACGGGTACGTAGGGCGGGCCTTTACGGCCCGCTTGTGGCGCACCGAAGGTGGGCCTACACCAAGATCGAATGAGCTCCGGTGGTCTAATACGGAAAAAATCGCTTGAGCCGCAAAATTGGCTGCTCGAACAAGCGAGACGAGATTGCGGCAAGCGCCACGGCAGGCACCAGCGCCAAGCCCCAAAACAGCAGTTGCGGCGGCACCGCGGAGCCCGAGACGAGCAGCTCGTTGGGCTCGAAGACGGCGTAGCGGACGGTCCACATCACGGGCAGGTGGATGAGATACAAGCAGAAGCTGTAGCGCCCAAACATCTGCAGCCACGCTGCCGAAAGTGCGCGACGGCCGCGTGCGCGCTCGTTGGGGTTCGTAGCGATCAGGACGAGGCCACAGGAGGCCAGCGCCAAGAACGAATAGCCGACCATCTGCTTGAGCCCGCCGTCCCACGATGTGTGACCGTCGCGCCAGATCAGTCCGGCGACGCCGAGCACGCCGGCCATCGTTGCCCACGGCCCGAACCGATGCAGCCCGTTCCACACCGGACGCCGGGCGAGCCACGCCAGCAACGCGCCGGCCGCCAGCGCGTCGGCGCGGTACGGCGTCAAGACGTAGATCTCGATCTCGGAGGCTGCGGCCCGGATGGCGAACGTGCGCAAGACGGGCGTCACCAGAATGAGCAGGCCGCACAGGAGGCCCAGCCGATCGGGCGACAGAATTCGCACGACGATGGCCCAAATGAGATAGAACTGCTCCTCGATGGCGAGCGACCACGATATGCCGAGGATGCCGTGCGAGAGCGCGTCGCGTCTCGCCATCGTGATATTCGAGATGAACAGCCAGAAATCGCGTTCGTGCGGGATCGCACCGGGCCCCACGAGCCGGTCGTACCAGACCGGAAAGCTGGGGAGCACGTGGTATGACAAGAAAATGATGACGTAATAGAGAGGAACGATGCGAAGGGCGCGACGCGCGTAGAAGCTTGCAAAATAGCGCCGGCTTCCGCGTGCGTCGAGCAGAATGCCGGTGATGAGGAAGCCCGAGAGCACGAAGAATAGGTCGACGCCCGCCCAGCCGGTGTGCAGGGCGGCCAGGATCGCGTTGTCGAAGGCGGTCGCTGGCCGGACGATCGTCAGATGGTGAGCGAGGACGAGCAGGATGGCGATACCACGCACCCCATCCAGTGCAGGCGAGTACGCAATCACGAACGCGGCGGCAGGTTCATTGGAAGAGTGATGAGGATCGTCACGCGGCCGACGCCAGGATTTTTCTAGAAATATCACACTTGCCCACACCGTGCTGATCGCTCTCGTGTCTGCCGCCGCGCTCGTTGCGGCTCTCGTCGTCGAGCTGGCACTGGTCCTCACTTCAGCGGCGGCCCTCGCGGTGTGCGGTGTCCTGCTGTGGTTCGCGCTGCCAGGCCCATTTCTCGTGACACGGATCCTCGGACCGGCCCCCGAGTCGCGCTCGGCGGGTCTGGTCGTCGGCCCTGTCGTCGGCCTGGCGGCAAGCACGCTGGGTCTGCTCCTCGCCTGGGCCTTGCAGTTACCAGCGCTCGCCGCGCTGGCGGTGGCGCCTCTTCCTGTGTGGCTCTTGTCGCGTGCCGCGTCGCCCAGCCTCGCGGCGGTCTTGCGCCTGCCGCGTTTCACGCGCGGGGACTGGATCGCGCTCTCGCTTGGCTCGCGCGGGCCATTGGCGTGTCTTCCGCTGGAGCGGCCCTCGGAATTGCCGCCGGTTTCGTGGCGAACAGCTACGAGGGGCTCGAGCGCCTGCTGGTCTTGCGCGAGTACGAGTTGCCGATCGACAGCCTGCGGGTCATCAACATTGACGCCGTCTCGCGGTGGTTCTATAAAGGCATGCCGGTGGACGGCTTGCAGCGGCTGTTGCTCTATCAGCCGCACCACTTGACGGGATACGCACTTGCGCTTCTCGCCTTGTGGCTGGTGGCACGGGCGACGAGCGTGCGGCCGCGGATCGTGGCGCTCGGCGCCGGCTTGCTGCTTGGCACGGGCTTCCTCTACAGCACGTTCACGGCCATCATCGTCGGCGTCGCCGTCGCCATGCTGTTCGCGGTTCGCATCGCGCAGGAGCGCGCGTGGGGGACCGCGATGTGGTCGGCGCTGGCCGCAGGCGCGCCGGTGGCCGCTGCCGTCGGGCTCTCAGTGATTCTCGGCTACGTCAATCCAGCGCACGGGTCGCTGCTGCACTTCGGGCCAAACCCAGTGGCTTTCCACGAATGGCCCTTCGTACTGCTCCTGAACTTTGGTCCCTTGCTGCTCGTCGGTCTCGCTGGCGTGCTGGCATGGCGGTGGAGCCACGCCGAGGCCGCACCCGCCGCCGCGCTGGCGGCCGCTTCGCTCGGCTTCTACTTCTTTGCCGACGTTCCCGACATGGGCGGGGTCTGGGTGGGATGGCGCGCCGGACACCTGCTGCTGATGGCGCTTGGGCTCTTCACCGGCGTGGCGCTCGATGCGCTGTGGCGAACACGCGCTCTCGTGCGCGTCGCTGGTGTGACGGCGCTCGCGCTTCTTGCGACAGCGGCGCTTCCCACCGTTGCCATCGACGTGTTCAATGCGCAGGATGTCGAGAACCGTGAGAGCGCGCCGCTCTTCCCCTGGACGCTGATCCTCTCGCGGGCAGAGATCGAAGGGCTCGATTGGATCCGCCGGTCGACGCCGGCCGACGCGCTGGTGCAGGTCGATCCGCGGGCGCGCTACGCCGGCACATGGGCCTATATCCCTGCCTTCGCCGAACGCCGCATGTATGCCGGACTGCCCATCTCGATGATTCCGCTCCGGCCATATGAGCTGGCGACCGACAACGTCTCGTTCGGGATCTTCCGCGCGCCTGCGGCCAAAGAGGCCTGGGAAATGGCGCACTTTCTCAATATCTCTTATCTCGTGGTCGGTCAGCCGGAACGAGAACGCTACGAGGAGACCACCGAGGCGCTAACGAAGGATCCGGTGCTCTTCAGACCGGTGTTTCGCAACGAGGCGTTGACAGTCTACGAGGTGACGCCGCGCTGACGGATCTCGGCGATCACCTCATCGATGTCGGCCTCGAGCGACCGGGACGGTGCAAAGCCCAGCGCCTCGCGGGCGGCGGTGATGCCGGCCACGGAATAGCGCAGCTCGCCGGGACGCGCGGCTTCATAAGTCGGGGCAAGCGACGGTTCGACGCGCGCGATCGCAAGGTGGGCGAGCTGATTGAGCGACGTTCCCCTCCCGGTGCCGAGGTTGTAGACGCCCGTCGCCCGCCCCACGCCCGCCATCGTGCCCGCCACGATATCGTCCACATGAACGAAATCGCGCTGCTGTTCGCCGTCGCCGAAGATCACGGGCGGCTTGCCCGCGAGAAGCCGTGTGATGAATATCGTCAGGGCGCCCACATACGGCGTGAAGGCCTGTCCAGGGCCGAACGTGTTGAAGTAGCGCACGATGGTCAGCGGCACGCCTCGCATCCCGAGAATCTGCGTCGCGACCTGCTCGGCGGCCAGCTTGCCGATGCCGTACGGTGAGATGGGAGTCGTGGGATGCGACTCGTCGATCGGGCGGGGCGCCGGCGCGTCGGCATAGACACCCATCGAAGAGGCGAGCACGAACCACTTGACGGCACCTGACGGCAGCCGCCGCAGCAGGTTTGCCGTTCCCATGACGTTGGTGTCGAGGTCCTCGTAAAAGCGATCGAAGCTTCCCCGAATCGTGACCTGCGCCGCGAGGTGATAGACGCAGTCGATGCTGGAGAGCGCGTCCTCGACAGCCAGCGGATCGCGCACATCGCCGACGATCAGGCGGGCACGCGGCTCGACAGCGGCACGGCGGCCGGCCGAGAGGTTATCGAGAACGGTGACGTCGTGCCCGCGCGCCAGAAGCGCCGTCACCAGGCGAGATCCGATGAAGCCGGCGCCCCCCGTGACGAGCGCGCGCCTGAAGCCGATCACAGCGCCAGCGAGCCGACGACGTCGCGGCAATACACCGAGTGCTCGCCGTCCATGACGACCCCGTCGAGGTCGGTGGGGGAGCTGACGACCACACCCGGCAAGATCACGCTGTTGGTGATGCGAATGGGGTGACGAATGACGACGCCGTCGCCGATGACGCTGTTGACAATGGTCACTCCGGTGGGCGCCTCGACGTTCTGGCCCACGAGCTCGGTCAATCCCGTGCGCGCGAGCTCGAGCAGGTTGATCGCCAGCAAATCGTCGGCTTTCGTCAAATTCAGGTCCCGCTCGACAATCGGCTTGTGCATCACGATGTAACCATCATCGATCAGAATCTGAATGCTGTCGGTGATCTCGTATTCATCGCGCATGGCCGTGCGCGGCGTGCGCCGAATGGCGTCGAAGATGTGCTGGTCGAAGACGTAGAGGCCGCAGCCTTTGAGCTGGCTGTCGACGTAGCGCGGTTTCTCGATCACGCGCCGCACGCGCCCGTCCGCCTCGGCTTGGATCACGAAGTTGCGCCGCACCATCTCCGAGTTCGGCTCGTACATGCTCACCAGGTGTGCGTTGGCGTGCCCGCTGATGACGTCCTCGAGCAGCGGCCGGAGTGGCGCCTTCAGATGAAAGTGGATGTCGCCCAGCATGAGCAGGAACGGCGTCTGCACCGACGCTTCGAGGGCCCCCACCGCGTGCGCGAGGCCGAGCGTCGTCTCCTGCTCGACGAAGTGCACGCGAACGCCGTAGCGTGAACCGTCGCCGAGGGTGCTGGCAATCAGGTAGCCGAGATGTCCGACCACCACGTGCACGTCGTCGATGCCGCACGCCCGCATCACCTCGAGCTGGTGGACGAGCAATGGCCGGTTGAGGACCGGGAGAATCGGCTTCGGGCTACGCTCGGAAAACGGGTACATTCGCGCGCCTTTGCCGGCGGCCAGGATGACGCCGACCATGCCCGTGCCGTTCGTCGCCATTCGGCTCATTGGCCGGCCTCTGCCACGACGCGGCAGCGCACGAGCTCTCGCATTACCCGAACCGCATCGAAGGCGCGGATCTTCTTCCCCTCCTCGAACGTGCGTCCGTAGAAGCTCACCGGCACCTCGGCGAAGCGCGCACGACGCTGCGCGAGCCGAGCCGTGAATTCGGCCTCGAAATCGAAGCCGTTGGCGTCGATCCGCAGATCCCGAATCAACGACGATCGGTACATCTTGTAACAGGTCATCAGATCGGAGACGGCGACGCCGTAGAGGATCCGGCAGGTGGCGGTCATCGTGAGGTTGCCCAGCCGATTGAGCCAGCGCATGCGCTCGATCGATCCCTTGAAGCGGCTGCCGTACACCACGTCGGCGCGATCCGACGACAGCGGTTCGAGGAGCGCCTTGTAGTCGCGCGGATCGTATTCGAGATCGGCGTCCTGATGCACGATGAAGTCGCCGACGGCCCGCGGCCACAGGTACTTGAGGACGCCGCCCCGGCCGACGTTCGCCGACATGAAGATCACCTCGACGTCGGGAAGCGTCAGCGACGACAGGATGTCGCGGGTGCCATCAGTCGAGCCATCGTCGGCGACCAGGATCTGCTTGGGGACGCCGGCGTCCGCGGCAACGACCCGCTCCAGCAGGGCTTGGATCGTCGGCCGCTCGTTCCAGACGGGAATGAGGATGCTGAGCGTGGGCAGCTGCGACAGACCGCTCGCAGCGCTGCTGGCGGTCACGTCAGCCGATGTCCGCCTTCGCCGCCGCAGGCTCGTTCGGCGTCAGCTCGCCGTAGCCCGCCGCGCCGCCCAGCGCACCGGGGTTGGCCTGCATCGCCACCGGGCGGTCTGGCGGATCCTCGCTGATAGCGGCTGCGTCGTGCCCAACGGTACCCCCCGGTGGGACAGGACGTGGCAAAGAGTTGCCGCGACGCTTCTCGAGCGATGCGCGCACCAGGAATCGGGCGTACGGCACCACCTGCTTGATGGCGGCGACGTTCATCTGGCAAGGGCTGAGACAAGTGGGACACTTCTCGTCGCGAATGTCGCGGCGGTGCGCCTGGGCCGTGTCGCGGAAGTAGATCGCCTCGGGATCGTCGTCACGCACGTTGCCGACGACCTCGCTGTTCTCGCAGAAGAACACGTCGCCGTTCGGATTGAGCATCACGCCTTGTGTTTGAAACGGGCACGGCGCGGTGCGATGGTACCCGTTGGAAATCATGTCGGCGTAGTGCAGGTAGATATAGTTTTGTCCGTCGAGGAGAGGATCCTGGCGCACGCGGTCGAGGAAGAACCGCCGCATCTGCTGTTCCTCGAGCCCAATCGGCCGGTACTTGCCTTCGAGATCGCTATTGCCCAGCATGGCGTCGGTGAAACGAACCATGTTGAAAACGATGTCGAGCTTCTCTTTCTTCGCCCAGGCCAGGATGTTGTCGGCGTCGTCGAGGTTCCTGGAGAAGATCGTCGAGGAGATGCCGAAGTTGAACTTTCTCGTCTTTTGCAGCTCCTGCATCGCCGCGATGGTCTTGCCGGCCTTCTCGAACGCTCGGCGCACGTTGCGGACGCTGCCATGCATCTCGCCGACGCCGTCGATGGAGACACGAGTCGAGAAGATGACGTTGCGCTCGTGGCACATCTCCACGACCTTGGTCAACATCGGGATGGCCCGGTGTGGCGTCAGGCCTGTGGTGTTGATGGTGAGCTTGCGCAGCTTCGGGAACTTGTCGACCATCAGGCGGCAGATGTCCACCATGTCGTTCCGGGTGGTGGGCTCGCCGCCCGAGAGGCTGGCATTCTCGACGTCCTTCCACAGGTTCGAGCTGAAGGCCTCCTCGATCTCAGCCAGGCTCATGTCGCTCTTGCGATCGCCTCGTGTCCAGTTACTGCACATCTCGCAGCGCGCGTCGCAGACGAAGGTGCAGTGAAAGATGAGGACGGTCGGATGCAGGGGGCGGTATTTTGCCACCGCCGCGCGCACGAAATCCCGCGGGGCGCTGAGCGCCGCTTTGGCGATGTACTTGGCTGCGTAGACTTGAGCCATGCTAACTGACAGATTCTACAGGATTTCCTCGCGTAATGGAACCGGGGTGGCTCGAGGGTCTTGGCCCGTCTTCAGGATTTCCGAAGCCAACCCTGTTGTTCGTGCTCGGCGGCAGGCTACGCGGCTCCGCCGCCCGGTGGGGACCGGGCTCCGCGCGGTAGGGATTCGTTCAATTCCCACCGGGGGCCCACGGCCGAGGCCGCACGCGCGCGGAGCGAAGCGCCCCTACGGCGAGCGAACGCGAGCCGCACGCGGGCCTCCACGCGATGTGAGGGCCTCAGTTTCTCCGCCTCAGCCACAACCACAAGCCGGGCAGATTACCGGCCACGCCGGTCAGCACGATGAGCGTCGATAACGCGAACGATCGCTCGTCCGGAACACCCACCGGCCTCAGCAGCCAGACGATGATGCCTTGAGGAAGCCCGAACCCGCTGACTGATATCGGCAGCAGCAACATCAAGAGACCGATCGGCATGAACACCAGGTAATAGAAGAAGGCCACGTCGATGCCGAGGCCGCGCCCGAGCAGGAAGGCCTGAAGAATGCGCAGCAACTGAACCGCGAACGACCAAGCCATCACGTGGACGAGCACACCGCGCCGATCGCGGTAACGGCTGACGGCGTCGCTCACTTTTAGAAGACGCCGAGCGATCCGAGCCTCGTGCAACCGCAGCGGGACAAGAGCGCGCACGAGGCGGTCGGCCCAAAACGCACTGACCGGCGCCAGGACCAGGAGCACGATCGCCGCGACCATCGACCATCGGCCCTGCACCGGCGGCGCCCATGCGAGGAGCCCGGCCACGCCGATGGTGACGAGCGACAGCACACCCAGCAGACGATCGACCGCGACCGATGCC
>JAIVJN010000320.1 GCA_020200025.1 Acidobacteriota bacterium
ACCCGAAGGGGCGCGGGCGCCTGACCCGGCAGCCGCCGACCCGATATCGCCGCCGTTCGTCCTCTATTTCCGCGTCGACGCGATCGAGTCCGTTTACCACGATCTCTCGGGCCGTGGCGTGACGTTCGTCGATGCCCCTCACCTCATTGCGCGGATGCCGGATCACGAGCTGTGGATGGCGTTTTTCAAAGATGGGGAGGGAAATACGCTGGCCCTGATGGAAGAACGGCGCGGTTGACGTTTTGCACTTTCGGGGCGGCCCGCTGTCGCTCGCGCTGCGCCGCCCTGCGAGCTCCGGGCGAGGTCGCGCCGCAGCGGCCTGCGGCCGCGAAGGCGGACAGGCGGCCTACCCGCCATCGGACTCACAAAGAGTCTTTGACACCCTCCCAGACGCCCGCCAACTTGGTACAATCGTTCAATGCCGGACGTGTCCCGCGACGCGGGAGTGCTCACCGACTCTCGAACGGATGCGCGTCTGGAGCAGCCGCGTTTTTGGCGCGTGTTGCTGCACAACGACGATTACACGACACAGGAATTCGTCGTCTGGGTGCTCGAAACGGTCTTCCGCAAGCCACCTGCGGAGGCATTTACCATCATGATGCACGTGCATCAGTCAGGGCTTGGCGTCGCCGGCATCTACACACACGAGGTGGCCGAAACCAAGGTGCAGGCGACCCGCAAGCTGGCGGAGCAGAACGAGTTTCCGCTGCTCGTGACGATGGAGCCTGAGCCTGAGGTGTCACCCGCATGAGCCGCCCCCCCGTTCCCTTCGCTCCAGACACGCTGGAAAGTATCCGTCGTGCCTTTCGCCAGGCTGCCGATCGCCGGCACGACCTGGTTGGCCTCGAGCACCTGCTCTTTGCCCTGACAGAAGATCCGCAGGCGCGGACGATTCTCAACACGTCGGGCGTCGACCTCGGGCAGTTGACCCGCGATCTCGAGTCCGTGCTCGAAAAAGCGTTCACGCCCGTGCCCGGCAAGAAGACGGTCAAGCCCGAATCCACGCTCGGCTTCGATCGTGTGGTCGAGCGCGCGGTTGTGCACGCGGCCTCGTCGAGCGCGCAGCTGGTGGACAGCGGCGGCCTGTTGGTGTTCCTCCTGCAAGAAGAGGAGAGCCACGCGGCCTACTTTCTCCGTAAACAAGGCCTCGATCGACTGACCTTGCTCAAGGTCATCACGCACGGCGCGCCGAGCAGCACGCCGGGCGGGGATCGCGGCGATGGCGAGACGGCGCTGCGCGATCCGCTCGCCGCCTATGCCACAGATCTCGTGGCGCGCGCCAGTCGCGGACAGATCGATCCGCTCATTGGTCGCGAGGCCGAGCTCGAGCGCATCGTTCATGTGCTCTGTCGGCGGCGTAAGAACAACCCACTTCTCGTCGGCGAGCCGGGCGTCGGCAAGACGGCGCTCGCCGAGGGGCTGGCGCTGCGCGTGCACCACGGCGACGTTCCGGAGCCGCTCGTCGGCGTGCGCGTGTTCTCTCTCGACCTCGGCTCGCTCATCGCCGGCACCCGCTATCGCGGCGATTTCGAGGAGCGCGTCAAGCAGGTGCTCGATCGGCTCGAAAAGGAAGCCAACGCCATCCTCTTCATCGACGAAATTCACACGCTCATCGGTGCCGGTTGCTGTATCGGCTCGACGACCTTCGCCGATGTCAAGCAGTCGTTCGACAAGGACCGCGCGTTGTCGCGTCGATTTCAGAAGATCGAAGTGCACGAGCCGTCAGAGTCCGAGACGATGGCCATCCTGCGCGGATTGAAGGAGCATTACGAGCGCCATCACGGCGTCACCTACTCCGAGGCGGCGGTGGAAGCGGCTGTTCGGCTGTCAGTTCGACATCTTCGCGATCTGCACCTGCCCGACAAAGCGATCGACGTGCTCGACGAAGCTGGAGCCGCACAAAAGCTGCGGCCGGCTGACCTGCGGGTCGCCGAGATCGGTATTCCCGAGGTCGAGCACATCGTCGCGCGCATGGCGCGCGTGCCCGTTCAGGCCGTGTCGAAGGACGACAAGCTCGCGTTATCGACGCTCGAAGGCGAGCTGAAGAGCGTGATCTACGGCCAGAGCGGCGCGATCGAAGAGGTGTCGGCGGCCATCAAGCTGTCGCGGTCGGGGCTGCGATCGGCGGACAAGCCGATTGGCAGCTTCTTGTTCGCGGGGCCGACGGGCGTGGGTAAGACCGAGCTCGCCCGCCAGCTCGCGCGCGCGCTCAAAATCGAGTTCCTGCGCTTCGACATGTCCGAGTACATGGAGAAGCATGCGGTGTCACGGCTCATCGGCGCGCCGCCGGGTTATGTCGGCTACGAAGAGGGCGGCTTGCTCATCGACGCCATTCGCAAGGCGCCGCATGCGGTGCTGCTGCTCGATGAAATCGAGAAAGCCCATCCCGACCTGTTCGCCATTCTCTTGCAAGTGATGGATCATGCGACGTTGACGGACACGCACGGCCGCAAGGCCGACTTCCGGCACGTCATCCTCATCATGACGACCAACGCGGGGGCGAGAGATTTGTCGGGACGACGGCTGGGATTCGGGGACGGCGGCGCGCAGGGGAGCCGCGCAACCGGTGTGCTCGAGCGGCTGTTCGCGCCGGAGTTCCGCAACCGTCTCGACGCGACCGTGAATTTCAATCCGCTCGGGCGTGCCGAGATCGAACGAGTCGTCGATAAGCATCTCGACGAGCTGCGCGCGCTCGTCGTCGATCGCCACATCGTCATCGAGCTCTCGCCCGAGGCCCGTGTGTGGCTTGCGGATCACGGGTTCGACCGTGCGTTCGGGGCACGGCCGATGGCGACGGGCTGGCGCTCAAGCCGAGGTAGGGTCCCGACATGGAGATCGCGCGCGAGCGCTTCCTGGACGACTCCCGCGACTATCACCTCTCCCTCTCGTTGCGAAGTCGCACGAACGAGATGCACAGCCTGCTGTCTGCGCTTTCGGTCGACGAGCGCGATGCGGTGAACACCGTCGTGGTGCGTGCCCTCGACGAGATCGCGGGGGTTCTCGGCCGCCCGTTACCGCGGCGACGGAGCGTAGGCGTCGAGTAGATTGGAGCATCAGCCGGCCGGCGGCAGCTCTCGAGGGCGCCCACTCCGGTCGACTTCTCGACGACGAGCCCCTACCAGCCCGTGGTGAAAGTCCCGACGGCATTCGACCGGTGAGCCATCCCCGCGGGCTGCGTTGCTCCTTCTTCAAATATGGGCCGACGCAGCCCGCGGGGATGGCTCACCGGTCGAATGCCGTCGGGACTTTCACCACGGGCTGCTACACGGCAACTGAGCCCAGCGCTGGCTTACGAGCCCATCCACGGCGTAGGCGCCGGACCAAGGGCCGCCGGGCGCGCGCGCATCGAGCTCGGTGACGATGTGCTCGGAGCCCACCGCTGAACCGCGGCGAGAAGCTCGCGCGTGTCAACTGGTTTGCCGAACAGCTCGCTGAAGCTCGCCCGGGCGAGATGATCCAACCGATGTCCGGCGCTGAGCCATCCCGTCACGGCGATGATGGGGAGGTTGCGGAACCACCCGTGTTGACGGATGCGAGCGCAGATCTCGATGCCGTCGATACCAGGCAGTCCGATGTCGAGCACGACCGCCGCGGGACGGACCTGGCGCACGAGCGCCAACGCCGCGTCGCCGGTCGTCGCGACGCGCACGTCATACCCGACACTGTCGAGCAGATGCAAATAGAGATTGCACGTGTCGGCGTGGTCCTCGGCGAGGACGATGATCGGGCGCGTCATCACGGTCCTCCTGTCGCGATTCGGTGATGGCTCGGCCCCGGCAAATCGAGGCTCGTTCGTGATTTCGTTTTCGCGCGACGGCGTCCGAAGACGAAGTGAACGTCGGGGACGGCGGAAGCGCGACCACGCGAGACCATCCGTCCGCCCCCGAGCCGCTACGATTGTCGGCCATTTGCCGGTCAAGTTCAACGGAGAACGGATGCGGCACTCGCGCGCGGCCACGGCGTTCTGTGCTGAATTGCGCAACCCCGGCGGACACATCACCGCTCGGCGTCGCTCCCGCCGTCATCCCGATCAGCTCTCTCACAGCCGGGAAGACCGTCATTCGCCGAGCGACCCGGCCTCCGCTACGCCGAAATCCTTCACAGTTGTCCCTCTGCAGGTTGTTCATTGGACATTTCACCGTGGCGCTCGAGCATCGATCCGGACGTCACAAGAGACACCCCTCTTCCTCGCGCCCGGGCTGCCGGCCTTCGAGCCCGGGGGCTTCTACGCGTGCTCCCTGGAACTGGAATCGCACCCACGCGTGGTAGAAGGCGCCGAGATTGACCCCGCCGAGCGCCTGCCGGATGGGCACATTCAGCCCATCGTGGAATGAGAAGGCCTCGTCGGTCGCCATGAGGAGGAATCCGATGGCCAGGATCCGCCAATGCGCGACGGCAGAACGGGGTTGATGCCTTTCGAGCGCGGCGACGATTGTCAGAAGGAGTGCCGCGAACAGCATCAACAGCGCCGAGAAGCCGGTGGGGACATTCGCCTCATCGTCGACGTTGACGAGCCGGGCGAGCCTGTCGATCTGGGGATGTTTGACGAGGGAAGCTGCAAGTTGCCCGGCGATGCTGGCCAGAACCAGAAGCACTGTTATCGCTCCCAGACGACGAGCGGTCGAAGAGGCATTCAGTGATATGCAGCTGACCCTCATCGTCGATGGGGGTGCTTGGATCAGTAAACACCTCGCGCCAACGTCTCGCGAGCGAAGGCTGGTGCGCCCGACAGGGCTCGAACCTGTGACCCTCAGCTTCGAAGGCTGATGCTCTATCCAACTGAGCTACGGGCGCGCACTCATATTCTGGGGGCAATGCACACAAAGTTCAACGAGCAAAGCGCGCGGGGACTTCCTCATGCCGTGGCCGAGGGCACGCCGTTCGTGATGATGTCTTCCATCGCCGCCACGAACGTGTCGATCTCTTCGAGCGTGGTGTAAATGTTCGGCGTCACGCGGATGCCCTGATAGTCGTCGCGCGTAATCGCGACGGCGATGATGCGGTACTTGTCCCACAGCGCCCGCGTCAGCTTGGCCGCCTCGATGCCCTCGACATTGACCAAGGCGAGCCCCCATGTCTGGCCGGCCTCGAGATTCGACAGGATCTTGACACGTGGATTCGGCTTGAGGCGATCGGCCCAGCGCAGCGTCAAGAAACGCAAGCGCGCCGCCTTTCGTTCCGCACCGATGGCTTGATGAAAGGCGAGCGCCTCGTTGATGGCGGCAAACGGCGCCGCCGCGATCGTGCCCACCTCTTCGAACTTGCGGATGTCGCTCGAGCGTCGCGCCGGCGCGGCCTGAAGCGGCCACGTGCGCTCGATGTTCTCCTTCCGCACGAACAAGAATCCCGTGTTGTGGGGCGCCAACAGCCACTTGTGCAGGCTGGTGCCGTAGTAGTCGCACTCGAGCTCGCGCAGCTTGTAGGGAAAGTGCGCCGCTGCATGCGCGCCATCGACGATGGTGAGGAGGCCGCGTTGGCGGGCCATCCGCGCCAGCCGCTGAACGGGGAAGAGCTGTCCCGTCAGATTGGTGACGTGGCAGAAGTGGAGCACCTTCGTGCGCGGCGTGATGGCGCGCTCGAAACGCTCATAGAGATCGTCACCCGTGGTCGGGACCGGAAAGTTGATGCGAGTGACCGCGATCTTGTCGCGGCGTTCCCGCTGATCCCACGTCGTCAGCATGCGGCCATAGTCCTGCTCGGTGGTGATCACTTCGTCGCCCGGCGCCAGGTCGAGCCCATTCTGCGCAATCTGCAGGGCCTCGCTGGCATTGCGCGTCATGGCGATCTCTTCGACGTCGCAGCCGAACTCGGCGGCAAGGCGGCGCCGCGCGGTCTCCTTGTTCTGCTCGAGCAGGCCGCGATGGTAGACGGGTGCCTGGTTCGAGTAATCGAGATAGCGCTTGAGCGCCTCGTGGACCACGCGCGGGCTGGGACAACTGTTGCCGTTGTTCAGGTTGATGAGCGTGCGGTCGAGCGTGAACGCCTGTTGAATCTCGCGCCAGTAGAATTCGTCCTGCGCCACCTCCTCGGGCGACCGATCGGCCACGGACTTCGTGGCGGCGAGCACCTGGGCGAGCCCGTACGCGTTGGCCGCGACCGCAGTGGTGCCCAGGGCCCCGGACAAGCGCAGGAACGATCGTCGGCTCCGCATGTGGACCTCCAGATGGCGGCGTTCGACCGGGCCGCCGTGTGGCGAAGCATAGAAGAGAAAAGCACGAAGAAAAAGAAATTCTACGGTCCGACTCGATCGCTGGGCAATCTCGTCGGGGGCGGCTCTTCGTCCTCGCGAAAGCGGGCGCGGCGGTGTTTGTCGTGATCGTGGTCGTGATGCTTGTGCCGATCGGGCCTCCGCGACAGCAGCACACTGCGCTCGCCTGACGGCAATACGCCGTAGCCCTCTGCCGACCAGCCGTCGGCGCCAAGCTCCGTCAGTTGCCGCTCGAGCTCGGCGAGCTCGGCTGTCTCGAGGACGCGGTATTCGTAGCGCTTCGACGACATCGCGGACCTCCTGCGCGCATTGTCGCACGCGGTCGTGATGGCGGTCCGCCGACCGCCGGCGCTTAGTCTCACCACGCTGATTGTTCGGCGCAAGGTAGAATTGCCCACCTTCACAGGAGGCCTCCATGCGCACGAGCCACCGCTCGCTCCAGACGCGCCTACTCACTGCTCTCGCCTGCGTCGCCGTCCTCATCGTTCCGGCCGTGGCTTCGGCACAGACGGCCGAGGTGCGCGGTCTGGTCATCGATTCGAGCGGCGCGGTGCTACCGGGAGTGACGGTCACGATCCGGCATGAATCGACCGGCGTCGAGCGCACGATCGTGACCGACGACCAAGGGGCGTTCCGCGCCCCGGCCTTGCAGCCTGGGCCCTACGTGATCGAGTCCGAGCTCTCGAGCTTCGGCAAGGACGTGCACAAGATCGTGCTGACCGTCGGACAGGTCGCCGACGTGCGGGTCACGCTGTCGCTTGGAGCCGTGGAAGAGAGCGTGCAGGTGGTCGGCACGGCTGCCGAGGTGCAAATCGAGAGCACGAAGTCGGATCTCTCCGGTGTCGTGGTCCAGGAGCAGCTCGCCGAGTTGCCGGTGCTCAATCGCGGGTTCGTCGGCCTCGCACAGCTCCTGCCGGGCGGCGGACCGTCACGCACGCAGGACGGCCGCTTCGGCATTTCGACCGCGTTCGGCGGGACGAATGTGCGCAGCATGTACTCGATGCAGATCGATGGCGGCATCATGGACCACCCCATCTACGGCTTCGCCATCGTCAACGTGAGCCAGGACGCCGTGCAGGAGTTCCGCGTCCTCCGCAACCAGTTCGACGCGGAGTTCTCGCGCGCCGGCACCGCCGTCGTCAATGTGGTCACGCGGTCGGGCACGAACGATCTGCACGGCCAGGTGTCGTATTTCGGCCGCGACGATGGGCTGAACGCCAAGAACGCGTTCGCGACCACAAAGCCACCGTTCGATTCCGCGCGTGTGAGCGGCACGCTCGGCGGCCCCATCATCCGCAACAAGACGTTTCTCTTCGGCGCGCTCGAGTACAACCGGCAAAACTCGGTGCGGATCATCGCGCTGCCGGCGGCAAACCCGTTCGCGGCCGAGTTCAACGGCGTCTACGACAACGGGGTCCGGGCCAAGTTGGGCCAGGCCAAAATCGACCACACCGCCAGCCCGACGCATTCGTTCACGGGGCGCTATCTCTACGACAACGACGACATCGTCGAGGTCTACGAGCTCGCCGAAAACACCGCGCTCGACTTCAATGACGTGTCGGCCAACTGGAACTGGACCCTCGGCTCGGCGACGCTGAACAGCGTGACCGTGCAGTATCTGGACCAGGATACGCAGCGCTTGCAGTTGACGCCCGACACGCAGGTGATCCGACCGTCGTTCACGGCTGGCCGTTCGCCGAATCTCCCGCAGGGCTTCCCGCGCAAGCGCTACACGGTGAACGACACGTTCTTTTGGGCACCAGGCCGGCATGCGACGAAGTTCGGTGTCCGCATGTCGTACGAGGACCTGAGCTACAACGCCGACTACTACGGCGCTGGCGTGTGGCAGTTCAATACCGACCGGCCGTTCGATCGAAACGATCGCACGACGTGGCCGACGAAGTTCACGATCGGCAGTGGCCCGGCGACCAAGAACTACCGCAACACCGAGTGGGGCTTCTTCGCGCAAGACGATGTGAGGCTGGGCGACGTGACACTCAACCTCGGCTTGCGATACGACTTCGACACCAACCTGCGCAGCAACGATCTGATTGGCGCGCTGCTGGCAAATCCGCAGTTTGCCGGGCTCGAGAACCTGGTCACGGCAGACCGAGGCAACGACCTCGACAACATCCAGCCACGCGCCGGTTTCGCCTGGGACACGCGCGGTGACGGTCGCACGGTCGTGCGCGGGGGCTACGGGCTCTATTCGGGACGCAATCGTCCGTGGTTCAACATTCGCGGTGACGTCGTGAGCAACCAGTTCACGGCGGAGATCAGCGATCTCAACCTGCTGCAGTTCTACCCGGATCAGCGAGCCGCGCTCGGGGGCCGCACGCTCGAGGACTTCATCAGCGCCGCTGGGGGACGGGCTCTGTATCTCCCCGGAGACGACCTCAGCCTTCCCTACGTTCGGAGCGCGACGATCGGCGTCGCCAAGCTGTTGCCCGGCGACACCTCGCTCGAGGTCGACTTCATTCATCAGGAACAGAAGGATCTCCAGACCGGCCGGGATGCGAACCTGCCGGCGCAGGGACCCTTGACGACGAACCCGCGCCCGTATCCGCAGTTCTCGTCGGTCACCCTGATCAACTCGCTGACCGATTCCACCTACGACGCGCTCCAGGCGCAGCTCCGGCGGCGGTATCGATCCTCGACGTGGCAGGTCTCGTACACCTTCGCGAAGGCGATCTCGGAGGACACGAACGACAACGCCAGCTTCAACACCGACCCGTGGAATACGTTCGGCAACGACGATCGCGGGCTCGACGAGAACGATCGCCGGCATGCTCTCTCGGTGTCGGTGATCGCCCCGCTGCCGTGGCAAGTGCAGTTGGCGACCATCGTCTCGCTCCGCTCAGGCAACCCGTGGGACATCACGGCCGGCGCCGATCTCGACCGCGACGGCAACAACCAGGATCGTCCGCCTGGACTGGTCAAGAACGCGGGCGGCACGGAAAGCGAAGGCAATCTCGCGATCGTCAACGCCTTCCGCGCCTCGCAAGGCCGGACGCCGATCACGATGGAGCAGCTCACGCGGACGTCGCGCGACAAGGTGGTGGACCTGCGTGCCACCAAGCAGTTCCAACTGGCGCCGCGCGCACGGCTCGACGTGTTCCTCGAGGCCTACAACCTGCTCAACACCGTGAACTACGAGAACCCGAGCGGCGTGGCCACGTCGGGAAGCTTCGCCACTTATGTCACGGCGCGCGACGCGCGACAGATTCAGTGGGGCGCTCGCATTCAATTCTGACGACCATGACATCCAACATCGCACGCTCACCATACCGAAGCGCGCGCCGGCCCGCGGCTGGCGCGTCCGTGCTGCTCTTGTTGGCGACGGCGGCGCTGCTGGCGCAGACGCCGGGGAGTAAGCCGCCCGACTACACCGCCACCGCGAAGCGATCGCTGGCACAGCTCGACGGGACCATGCTGGTCGATGTGGCGTCGCAACGGCGAGGGGCGCCTCGCCGAAGTGCTCGGGCCGGAATACGTGACGCGCGACCGGTTTGCGCGGCTGCTCACGTTTCGCGGGAACTGGGACGAGGAGTTCAAGCGCTACCATCCCGAAGGCCGGGCGATCTTCGAATCGTTCGCCCGCGGGGTGAACGCCTCGATTCAGAAGGCGCTCGACGAGAACAAGGTTCCGGTCGAGTTCGAGATCATGGGCTTTCGCCCGCAGCCCATGTGGACGGCCCGCACGCTGCTCACCCGCATGCCCGGATGGACCCTCACACGCAACGCCTCGAGCGAAGTCCAGCGAGCGCTCGACGTGAAGCTCATGGGCATCGCCGTAGTGCAGGAGCTGAAGCCCACGGATCCGGAGAAGGCGTTCACCGTTCCGGTCGGTCTCGACCTCGAGGATATCGATCCGGCCATCCTGGACATCACCCGAGAGGCGAACAACCTGCGGTGGAATCTCACGCCGCAGAAGCCCTCCGTGGCATCGGGCGCGGGCGCCGGCGGCGGCCTGGCCTCGTTCATCACACCGAACCCGTGGCTGGTGGATCCCGATCTCGGCAGCAACAACTGGGTGGTGGGCGGCAAGAAGTCGAAGACCGGAAAGCCGATCATCGCCAACGATCCGCACCGCGAGGTGGTGAACCCGGCGCTGCGCTGGGTCGGTGCCGAGCCAGGGGGCGCCGGCTACCTGGGCTCGCTGAACGTCATGCAGACGAAGAACTGGCAAACATTCAATGACGCGTTGCCACGAGCGTGGTTCATCCCGTCG
>JAIVJN010000321.1 GCA_020200025.1 Acidobacteriota bacterium
GTCGGACCTCGTCCAGCGGGACCGGCAGGGTTGCCAGGCGCGATGCCCGGGCCGATGTAATCTTTCGGCTGGTATGCCGGGTCGGGCAACTTGCGAGGTCGCGCGCACGCGGCCCCTTATCTGAGAAACACGTACGGCATGTGGGCGAGAATCTCGCCCGAGCGGAACAGGCGCGCCGGCGCCAGCAGCGCGGAGATGGCGCGCCGGTCGGCTGTACCGAGCAACGCGCCGAGCGCCTCAGCGGCGGCGCGGCTATGGGTGCCAACGGGATCGTCGAGACGCTCGCTGAGCGCCTCGTAGACGGTCCGGCGTCGTGGGTAGATGACGAGCTCCACTTCCTCGTCGGCCGGAATATTGGCGCGCTGCTTGGCCACCGCCAGGGCCACTTGCAGTCCTCCGAGCTGGTCGACGAGACCCACCTGCCGCGCCTGTTCCCCGGTCCACACCCGCCCCTGCGCGATCTGATCAATCTTTTCCGGCGTCGTCTGGCGCGCGTCGGCAGCCTTTTCGACAAACTGATCGTAGAAGGCCTGCATCGACTCCATGACCTTCTTGCGCTCGATGGGCGTGAACCGGCGATCGGGTGAATACATCTCGGCGTGCGCGCCGACACTTGTCGACTCGATGTTGGCGCCCAGCTTGTCGTAGGTGCCGCCCGTCACGAACTTGCCGGTGTAGATGCCGATCGAGCCGGTGAGGGTGCCCGGCTCGGCGACGATCACATCGCCGGCCATCGCAATGTAGTATCCACCGGACGCGGCGAGATCCGACATCGAGACGATGAGCGGACGCCGCGGCTCGACATCCTTGCTGATCGTCAGCTCGCGCCAGATCATGTCCGACGCGGTCGACGAGCCTCCCGGGCTATCGACGCGGAGCACGATTGCCTTCACCTGCTGATCCGCGCGTGCCTCGCGAATGTGCTCGATGATCGTGTCGGCGCCGAGGACCGGCCCGTTGACGGGGTCGTAGGTACTTCGACCCGACACGATCGTCCCTGCGGCATAGATGACGGCCACACGCGAGCGAGGCGTGAGGCCGAGCGATGGCCAGCCCACCTGGGCGTAGTCGTTGACGTCGATTTGACGCACGTCGTTGCCGCCGTCGAGCTCGCGCACATGGTCGTCGAGCTCGTCTTCGTACGCGAGCTCGTCGACGAGTCCCTGGCGCAGCGCCTCGTCAGGTAGGAAGGGGCCTTGATCGAACAAGGCGCGCACATCGGATTCCGACTTGCGCCGGCCGTCGGCGACCGCGCGCACGAGTTGCTGGTACTGATCGCGTGTGAGCGACTCGGCCATCTCGCGATGGGCGGGCGTCATCGTCTTTTCGGTGAACGTGTTGACCGCCGTCTTGTAATCGCCGATGTGGAGGAGATCGGGATAGGTGCCAACCCAGTCGAGGGTGCCGCGGAGGAAGAGCTCGTAGTTGGCGACGCCGACCAAGTCGAGCGTGGCCGTGGGCAGCAAGAAGACCTTGTCGGCGGCTGACGCCAGATAGTATTCGCGGTTGCCGCCGTACTCGAGGAACGCGACAAC
The DNA here is from genome assembly GCA_020200025.1 of Acidobacteriota bacterium. Taxonomy (GTDB): domain Bacteria; phylum Acidobacteriota; class Vicinamibacteria; order Vicinamibacterales; family UBA2999; genus JAIVJN01. Next base: position 1,536 of record JAIVJN010000321.1, read on the forward strand.
CGGCTTTCCGGACGCGCGAAAATCGACAATCGCGTCGCGCAGCTCCTGCACCTTCGCCCAGAACGGCGATTCGAACGCCTGCGGTCGGAGCAACACGGCTCGCACGCGGGCATCGGCTTTCGCCTTGCGCAAGGACTCGACGAGTCCGCGGATCGTGTGCGCGTCGCTCGCCTGGACGAGTTGCAAGACGTCGTAGGACGGCAGTTCGAGCAGCTCAGCGCCGGGCCGCACGACGAGCGTGGCGTTGGCGGGGACCGAGCCTCCGCTTCCGACCATCAGATAGAGCATCGTCATGCCCGCCGCTGAGACGAGCACAGCCAGTCCCAGCAGACCGAGCAGGAGCGCAACACCGCGTTTGAACGCCATGCTGGCAGTATGACACTACGAGCCGAACATGTTCTTGGCGACGAACCATACGTTGGCCGGGCGCTCGGCCAGCCGGCGCATGTACCAGGGGAACCAGAAGTCGCCGTAGCTGATGAGCACGCGAACCCGCGTCCCGGATCGGGCCAGCATCTGCTGTCGGGCCGGCTGGATGCCGTAGAGCATCGCGATCTCGTAGCGGTCCTTGCCCAGTCCGCGGCCATCGGCAAAGGCGAGCAGACGGTCGACGAGAACGCTGTCGTGACTGGCAATGTGAAACGGCGTCTCGGGACCGCGCTCGGCGGCGGCGAGGATGCGGCACGCGAGACGGTAGAACTGTTCGTCCACGTCGGACTTGCGTTTGAAGGCCACCGTGGCGGGCTCGAGATACGCTCCTTTCACCAGGCGAATCGTCGGATTGAGCGGCATCAGCGCGTCGACATCGGTCGGTGAGCGATAGAGATACGCCTGCACCGCCACACCGATGAGCGGTGTGCGCGAGCGGACGCGGCGATAGAGCGCCAGGGTCGGGGCAACGTAGGGCGATCCCTCCATGTCGATCCACACGAAGTTTCTGTGCTCTGCCGCCCGGTCGGTCAGCCGCAGGACGTTCCGCGCGCACACCTCGGGATCCTGGTCGAGCCCGAGCTGGGTGGGCTTGATCGAGATCTGGGCGTCGATCTTCGCCGCCGCGACGAGATCGAGCACGCGCAGATAGTGCTCGGTCACGGCTTCGGCTTCGGCGATATCGGTCAGATTCTCGCCGAGACGCGTGAGGATCGTGGTGATGCCGGTCGGCGCCAGCGTCGCGGCGGCGGCCAGCGCATCTTCGACCTGCTCGCCCGGCATGAAGCGCGAGACCGAGCGGCGGACGAAGGCGCGGCGCATGGCCTGCTCGCGCAGCCACGGGCTCGTCGAACCGGCGAGCAAGGCTTTTCTCATCAGCGACATACGTGCAGTGCCTCGAAGCGCCCGCGCAGTCTCGTGCCCGCGCCTTCACAGCCGTGATTCATGCAAACGGTTTATCGATCGAGGGACTCGGTGCGGTAAAGAACCTGGCGCCCGCCTCCGTCATGTAGAGACAGTCTTCGAGCCTGATGCCGAACTCGCCGTAGATGGCCACCATCGGCTCGTCGCTGAAGCACATGCCGGGCGCGAGCGGCGTTTTGTTGCCGCGCACGAAGTTGGTCCACTCATGGCCGTCGAGGCCGATGCCGTGTCCGGTTCGATGCGGAAGTCCCGGCACCTTGTAGTCGGGACCGAAGCCGGCATCGGTGATCACCTTGCGGGCGGCCGCATCGACCACTTCGCACGCGACGCCCACCTTTGCTGCCTCGAACGCCGCCGCCTGCGCCGTCTTCTCGAGGTTCCACACGTCGATCTGGCGCTGGCTGGGCGTTCCGAACACCGTCGTCCGCGTGATATCCGACGAATACCCGTCGACTTTGCAGCCGCCATCGACGAGCACCACATCACCCTCCTTCAAGGCCTGAGGCGTGATGCTTCCATGCGGGAACGCGCTGAACTCCCCGAATTGCGCGCCGGCCGAGCCGCCGGGCGCGCCGAGCGCGCGGTGCGCCGCTTCGACGTTCCGCCTGAACTCGAACTGCGACATCCCCTCGCGCAGGGTCTCGAAGGCAGCCCGGTAGGCCGCCAGCGTGATGTCGTTGGCCCGCTGCATCAACGCGATCTCGGCCGGGCTCTTGAACATGCGACAGCCGGCGGTGATCGGCGTCGCATCCACGAACTCGGCGCGCGGCGCTTCTTTGCGGATGCCGTCGTAGATGAAGAAGCGACACCGTTCTTCGATCCCGATCCGTCCCGTGGCCATGCCGCGGTCGCGCATGGCGCCCGCAATGACGGCATAGGGGCTCTGATCCTCTTCCCACGTTCGCACGTCGTTCGAGAACTTCGTCAGCTCGCGCGCGCGCGCCTCTTCGAACTTCGGTGAGATGTATGCGATCTCCCCGCGCGCCGGAAGGACCATGCCAAAGGGACGCTCGCTCAGGCCCCACTGCACGCTCGTGAAGTAGAACAGGCTGGAGCCAGGCTCGATGAAGAGCGCGTCGATCTTTTGCTCCGCCATCAGCCGCCGTGCCTTGTCGATCCGCGCCCGCCGCTCCTCCTCGGCGATCGGCACGATGCCCGCGGTCATCGGCCTCAACGCCAGAATGCTCGGTGGCACCTCGTCGCCGCTGCCAGTGGGTGAACCGGGCGTGCTCCCCTGAGATGCCGGCACCGTCGCCGGAGCGCCACATGCTCCCGCTGCGGCGAGCGTGCCGATGCCGAATGCCTGCCGAAGAAATCCGCGTCGCCCAAGAGCCACTGCTACCTCCGTGCCGTCCGCCAGGCGTGTACCGTGTGCCGCTCCCGTCTGCCGTGTGCCGTGTGCCGTGTGCCGCCTGCCGTCTTCATTGCGTGATTGGTTGGTGTTTGATAGCGGCCCGTCTTGGTGTGCCGCCTGCCGCCTGCCGTCTTCTATCCCCCGGGCCGGCCTGAAGTGGACGGCGCCGCCGTTGGCGTCGGGCTCAACACGCGTCGCTCGGGCAGACGATCCCGATCGATGATGCGACCGTCTTTCATCACGGTGACGAGCTGGCGGATATTCCGGATATCTGTCAGCGGGTCAGCCGCCAACAGCAGCAAATCGGCGCGTTGGCCGGAAGCGATCGTCCCGATGTCCGCCATCTTGCTCGCCCGCGCCCCGTTTGCCGTCGCGGCCACGAGCGCTTGCATCGGCGTCATGCCCAGCTCTACGAGGCCCTCGATGCCGATGATGGTGCCGATGCCGTGGCTCTGGTTCTCGAGCTTCGGCGTGCGGCTCAACTCGGCCGCGGCCGCCCAATAATTGTCGGTTCCCACGGTCACGATCGCGCCCGCCTCGATGAGCTTCTTCGCATTCTGCCGGCGGATGTCGAGCCCGACACCGAGATCGGCATCACGTTGTCGCTGTTCCGCCGTCGTCAGTGCGCGGTTCGTCACCATTTTTGCTTTGTCTGCCGCTCTCTTCTTCTCGGCCTCGCCTTTGTCTTTCAGGTGCTTGGTCCATGTCTCTCCCGTCATCGTGTTCGTGAGCATGGAGCAGATGATCCCGCGTTCCACGATCGCACGGACGATCGGGTCGGGCAGCTCCCGATCGCTGAGCACCTCGGGATGCTGAATGAGATCGATGCCCGCTTCGATCGAGAGTCGCAGCCCCTCGGGCGTCGTCGCATGCGTTTCCGCCAGGCGCTCGCGGCGATGCGTCTCGTCGACGATCACGCGTTGCGCCTCCGGCGAAAACCCGATGAACGAGGGTCGGGCGAAATGCGCCGTGCCCCCGTACTTCAGAAAGTCTGGTCCCTTGTCGAGATACGCCCGGATGGCCCGACGGAGCTCGTCGAGCGGCAAATGCGTCAACTCTTCGCCCGCGTCCTGCGACACGGCATCGTTCATCTGTTCCTGAAAGAGCGTGAGGCCGCGCTCCGGAATCAGGCTGAAGCTCACCGAATACGGACCTCCCCACCCGACAATGTTCCCCGCGGCGAGGATGCGCGGCCCCAGCGCCCGTCCGGCGGCGATCTCGTCTCGGACCGCGACCAGCGGCTCCAGCAGGCCGTAGCTGTCACGCACGGTCGTAACGCCGTGGAGAAGCTGCAACTGGGCGGCCTCGAGCACGATGTCCCGTTGCCGATCCGCGTAGCGCACCAGCGTCTCGTATCGCTCGTTGACGCCGCCGTAGAGCGACAAATGGACGTTCGTGTCGATGAATCCTGGCACGATCCATCGACCCTTCGCGTCCACGACCTGTGTGCCAGATGGAATCGACACCGCCCCTTGCGCTCCGACAGCCCGTATCCGGCCCTCGTCAACGACCACGACCCCGTCCACGATGGGCGCGACGCCGGTGCCGTCAATCACCGTCGCTCCGACGAAGGCGACGGTCGAACCCTGGCGGGCAGCGGCGATCGCGCCGGCCGCCAAGAGAACGAGGCAAACGGCGAGACACGTCGAGCGCATGGTGTGAGAGCCTACACCGGAACTCGCGTGATTCGGTGAGAGGCGGGTGGACGGGCACGTGCACGGGCTGTTTCGAGGCTCATCCATTGCAGAACGGGCCAGGTCCACGGCTTCCGGGGTATGCCTCTGTTGAACGTGTGACCTATCAAGCGAGGTTCCCGATGGGAATAAAGACGACGGCGCGGGGTTGGAGCAACATGTGGCAGGACGCATTCGTTTCGGGGTGTTCGAGGCAGACCTGGCGTCCGGCGAGCTCCACCGCGAGGGCCGGCTTATCGCCATCCAGCAACAGCCTTTCGAGGTCTTGCGAGCGCTTGTCGAGCAACCCGGCGAGGTCGTCACACGCGAGGCGCTGCGAAAGCGCCTGTGGCCCCAGGGGATTGTCGTCGACTTTGACCAGAGCTTGAACAAGAGCCTGACGAAGCTTCGCGATGCCCTGGGCGATAGAGCCGCCAACCCACGATTCATCCAGACGCTGCCGAAGCGCGGCTACCGGTTCATCGCACCGGTGACACGCGTCGCCACTTGGCCTGGCATGGCCGCGCCCACCGATCAACCGAGTGTGCCGGCGCTGCGAGGAGCGGGCACGTTGTAC
>JAIVJN010000253.1 GCA_020200025.1 Acidobacteriota bacterium
GTCGATCGCAACGCGCCGCGCCCGCGGGTCTTCTTGAACGACTTTCGCTATTCAAGTCGGACAGGCCGCGACGGGTGGGCGACCGTCGTGATCGAACCGTAAGGTAAAACGGCAAGCGGCAAGCGGACAGGTGGCACACGGCGGGCGCCAGGCGGACTGGGCAGGAGACGACGCAACCGGGTTGCTCTCAGGGATTCGCGAAAGCCACCGGGTTGCCTTGTCAGCGACTTTGCACTCTGCACTTTGCACGGTGCACTGAACTCTGCACTCTGCACTCTCTTAGAATAGCTGGTATGGTGCGGTCTGTCGTCGTCGCCCTTCTGGCGCTGCTCGCGCTACCAACGTCGGTGCCCGCGTGGGGGTTCGACGCACACCGCTTCATCACCGAGCGCGCGCTCGCGCTCCTGCCACCGGAACTGCGCCCCTTTTTCGAACATCGCCGCGCATTTGTGGTCGAGCGATCGGTCGACCCCGACTTATGGCGTAGTGCCGGCTTCGATCGCGAGCCGCCGAATCACTTCGTCGACCTCGATTACGAACAGTTCGGGCCGGATCCCTTCGCGGCCCTTCCTCGTGACTTCGATGCGGCCGTGCAGAAGTTTGGGCCCGAGCTCGTGGCCGAGCAGGGCACGCTGCCCTGGCGGGCGCAGGAATTCTACGGTCGACTGCAGCGTTCGTTCGAGGCGCTCGAGCGCAATCCGCCGTCGGCTTACGCGCTCGACGACATCGCCTTCTTTGCAGCAGTCCTGGCGCACTACATCGAGGACGCGCACGTGCCGCTGCACGCCGTCGTCAATTACGACGGCCAGTTGACGAAGCAGAGGGGCTTGCACGCGCGGTGGGAAACGGACCTCTTCGAAAGAGTTCGTGAACACTTCACGATGGCGCCGAGGGCTCCACAGCCGATGATCAATCCAAGGGACACGTTATTCGACACCCTGCTGGCGAGCAACCGCCTGGTGCCCGGCTTGTTGGAGGCTGACAGGCGGGCGGCGGCTGGACGCGAGCACTACGACGAAGAGTACTTTGCGGCCTTCGCCGCGAGCCAAGGACACCGACGGCTGAGCTCGAACCGTCCGGCTTCTTCCGAAAGTGGAGCCTCCGCTTCCGCGAGATGCTGCACGAGGCCGAGCAGGAGCGGCATCGTGCCGACGTCGTGGAGCCCGAAGGCGTGCTGGCGCGGGCGCGACGCCGGATGATGCGGTTCGTTGTCGAGCGGATTTCCGAGTGGCGCCTGCTGTGGCACCTGCGCAGTGCCGAGGCGGCCACGGCGCACGTTCCTGCCGACATGGGCGAAGACGAAGCGGATCGCCTCATTCGAACCATGCTCAAGACCGACGGCGATCGTCACTTGAAATGGGTGGTCATCAACCTGCTGCTCCTCGTGGCCTCGGCGCCGCTGATGCTCGTGCCCGGGCCCAACGTCCTCGCGTACTTTTTCACGTTCAACGTCGTGGGCCACTTCCTGGCGATGCGCGGCGCTCGTCGCGGGCTCAACGCGCTGACCTGGAGCGTGGTGCAGACGCCGGCGTTGAGCGAGTTGAGACACGCGCTGGGCCTCAACGAGCCGCAGCGCGAGCGCACGGTGGTCGACATCGCCTCTCGGCTTCGGCTGCAACATCTGGCGCGCTTCTTCCGACAGGTCGCCATTCCGACCGCGTGATATTCTCGCGCTCGTGACGCTAGGCGAGCTTGCCGCAGCCCTTGGGTGCCAGCTCGAAGGTGATGCCACGCTCGATATCCGGCGCGTCGAGACGATCGGTCAGGCCGGACTCGGCGACGTGACGTTCGTCGCGAACGCCAAATACGTGCCCGCTCTCGCCACGACCCGAGCCTCCGCCGTCATTCTTGGACCGGATATCACGGGCGCGCCTTGCGCGGTGTTGCGCTCCTCGAATCCGTATCTCACGTTTGCCCGCGCGGTCGGACTGCTCGCGCCCGACGCTGTTGCGCAATCCGGCGTGCATCCCTCGGCATGGGTCGCGCCTGGCGCCACCCTCGCCGACCGCGTGTCGGTGGGACCGTTTGCCGTCATCGGTGAGGGCGCGACGATCGGCGAGGGTACCGTCATTCATCCCCACGTCGTCATCGGTCCCCGCGTGAGTGTCGGGCCCGACTGTGTGCTGCATGCGCGCGTCTCGATCCGCGAGCGATCGGTTCTGGGCGCACGGGTCGTGTTGCAAGACGGCGCCGTGATCGGGAGCGACGGCTTCGGCTTTGCGCCGCGCGGCGACGGCTCGCACGAGAAGATCCCGCAAACGGCGCGCGTCGTCATCGAAGACGATGTCGAGATCGGCGCGAACACGACGGTCGACCGGCCGGCGGTAGGCGAGACGCGCATCAAGAGCGGCGTCAAGATCGATAACCTGGTGCAGATCGCGCACGGCGTCGTCATCGGACGAGATAGCCTGCTCGCCGCGCAAGTCGGCATCGCGGGCAGCACGGTCGTGGGGG
>JAIVJN010000322.1 GCA_020200025.1 Acidobacteriota bacterium
TTGATCGAGTTGGCCGAGGTGAGCCGCACGCGGGCGCGCAGACGAGGCGACCCGAACGCCTCTTTCGTCAACCGCTGACAGTCGTCGAAGCTTCCCTCGACCGCCACCGCCGTCACATTGCCGCCGAGCGTGGTGAACTGGGCCTCTTGCACGGCGCTGACCTGACCCGCCGGGTACAGCACGACGACCCGCGTGCCGTCCACGCCGTGGAAGGCGTGTGCGACGGCACCGCCCGTGTCACCCGACGTCGCAACGAGGATGGTGAGGGGATCGTTCGCCGCATGGAAAAATGCCATCAACCGGGCCATCACGCGTGCGCCGACGTCCTTGAAGGCCATCGTCGGACCATGGAACAGCTCGAGCGCCCACACGTCCGCCATCACCGGCACGAGCGGCGCGTCGAAGGTGAGCGCATCTCGCAGCAAGACCGCGAGGGCCGCGGCCGGGATGTCGGTGCCGAAGAGTGCCGGACCAATCGCGACTGCCGTCTCCGCCAGGGTTTGGTCGCGTAGATGACGGAGCGATTCTGCCGGCAAGACGTCGATTGCGGCCGGAACATAGAGGCCGCCGTCCGGCGCAAGGCCGGCGACGATCGCATCGCGCAGCGACACGGGCGCCGCGCGGCCGCGCGTGCTGACAAACGTCGTGGTGGCTTTCATCGGGGAACCGACGCGGCAAGCCCGGTGATGATGCGTGCGCCCTCGCGGCCGACCTCACACGTCCAGAGATCGGCGGCAAGCGCGCGGCTTTCTGCAGCAAACACGGTCCGCATCGCCTCGCCGACGCGCTGCGCCGACGGCAGTGCGTCGCAGAGGGCGAAGATTGAAGGGCCCGAGCCCGACAAGCTGCAGCCGAGCGCACCGGCGCCGAGTGCCGCCTGCTGCACAGCGCGGAAGCCCGGGACGAGAGCGGCCCGTCGGGGCTCGACCACGTGATCGACCAACGATCGAGCGATGAGACCCAGATCGGCGGTGAAGAGTCCAGCCACCAGGCCACCGAGATTCGCCCACTGCTTGATCGCGGCGCCGAGCGGCACGGCATCGCCGAGCAACGCCCGTGCGGCGCCAGTCTCTATCTCCATGTGCGGGTGCAGTACGGCGCACGCCAGATGCGCAGGCACCGGCAGGCGCACGATGTCGGGAGGAGCGGCCGCCCGCGCGAGCACGAAACCGCCGTAAAGCGCCGGCGCCACGTTGTCGGGATGCGCGGCGCCACAGGCCGCCCGCTCTCCCGCCATCGCACACTCGAGCAACACCTCGAGCGACGCCGGGCGTCCGAACAGCTCATTGACGGCGACGACCGCTGCCACGGCGCTGGCCGCGCTGCTTCCGACGCCGCTCGCGAGCGGCAGCCCTTTGTGCACGGTGAGCGCCACGCCGCGCGTGGTTTCGAGCCGCTCGAGCAACGCGATCACGGCTGCACCGGCCGTGTTGCGGGCCGGATCGGTGGGCAGCCGCCCGTCGTCTCCGCGAACGATCAAGCTGCGGACACCCGGACCGTCGGCGGGCGCCACGCTGACGACGTCGCCGGGTGCTTCGAGCGCGAACCCGAGCACGTCGAAGCCGCACGCGACATTCGACACGCTCGCCGGCGCGTAGGCGGCAATCATGCGCTGCCCTCCTCCACGATGGGCATCGGGTGCCCTGCGCTATCGAGCGCGACCAGCACCACCTCGGCTTGCGTCACGGTGACGCGCTCGCCGCGCCCAGCGCCCCATCGCTCCACTTCGACCAAGACGCGCACGGTCAGCGATGTGCGGCCCACGCGAACCGTCTCGGTGAAGAAGTTGACGATGTCGCCGACGAAGACCGGGGCATGGAACTCGACCTCGCGCATGGCTTTGGTGACGTAGCGATGCGGGGCCGTCTTGCGCGCCTCGACTGCTGATGCGAGGTCGATATGCGAGAGGATCACCCCGCCGAAGATCGAACCGAGGGCGTTGGTGTCCTTGGGCAGCAGCAGGACCTTGATGGACGGCAACCGGTCGCTCATGTGGATCAAGGATAGTTGATGGATCGCGGAGGCGACCGCTCGGCCTCACCCGGTGCCGGGCAAACGCCCGTCACATCTGTCACCGCGGTGAAGTTTTTCGCCGCGCCTGCGCAGAACGCCCTTCCCATCGTGACGATTTCGTCTATTCTGTGAAGCTGAGATGAGCACACTGTCCAGCGGCAGGCTGAGGAACGGCAACGTGGTGGCCTCGAGTTGGTCGATTGCCGAGGCCGGCGAGCTCTACGACGTGCCTCGATGGGGTCAAGGCTACTTCTCGATCACCGAGCAGGGGCACCTCCAGGTCCATCCGACCAAGGAACCGGCTCGCGGCGTGGACCTCAAGCGGCTGGTCGATCGCCTGCAGCTTCGCGGTCTCAGCGTTCCCATCCTGCTGCGCTTCACCGACATCCTCCGCCATCGGCTGGGCGAGATCCATTCGGCGTTCCAGTCCGCGATCGCACAGCATCAGTATCAAGGCAACTACTGCTGTGTGTATCCCATCAAGGTGAACCAACAGCGGCAGGTCGTCGAAGAGGTGGCCAACGTCGGCAAGCAGTACGGATTCGGGCTCGAGGCGGGGAGCAAGCCCGAGCTGCTGGCCGTGACCGCTCTCGCGGACAACGACATTCCCGTCATCTGCAACGGCTTCAAAGACGCCGAGTTCATCGAGATGGCCATGCTGGCTCAGAAGATGGGCCGCAATGTCATCCCGGTGGTCGAGAAATACACCGAGCTCGATCTCATTCTGAGCTACGCCGAAAAGGTCGGCGTGCGGCCGAACATCGGCATGCGCGTCAAGCTGGCCGCGCGCGGGTCGGGACGCTGGCAATCCTCGGGTGGCTATCGCTCGAAGTTCGGCCTCACGGTGACCGAGATCCTCCGCGGCTTCGAAGAGCTGAAGACGCGCGGCATGGAAGACTGCTTCAAGCTCTTGCACTTTCACCTGGGCAGCCAGATCACCCACATCCGGATCATCAAGAACGCGCTCAACGAGGCGGCTCGGGTCTACTGCGAGCTGGCCAAGCAGGGCGCGGGGCTGCAGTATCTGGACGTCGGCGGCGGCCTGGGCGTCGATTACGACGGCTCACAGACGAACTTCGAGTCGTCGATGAACTACACGCTGCAGGAGTACGCCAACGATGTGGTCTACCACATCCAGTCCGTATGCGACGAAACCGGCACCACCCACCCCACCATCGTCTCCGAAAGCGGGCGCGCGGTCTCGGCGTATCACAGCATGCTCATCTTCAACGTGCTGGGGACGACGGGGTTTGGCGAGGAAAAAGTTCCGACCGTGCCGCGTGAAGACTTCGAACAGCCGCTCGTCGATTTGATCGAGACCTATCGGTCGGTGACGCAGCGCAATGCGCTCGAGAGCTATCACGACGCTCAGCAGTCGCTCGACATGGCGATGAACCTGTTCAGCGGCGGTTACCTCTCGCTCGAACAGCGCACGCATGTCGAGAATCTGTTTTGGGCGATCTGCGAGAAGATCTACAAGCTGTGCCAGCAGATGGACGAGGTCCCGGAGGATCTCCTCGGGCTCGAGGAGATGCTGTCGGACACCTACTTCTGCAACTTCTCGCTGTTTCAATCCATTCCCGACAGTTGGGCCATCAAGCAGCTCTTCCCCATCATGCCGATCCATCGGCTGGGCGAGAAGCCGATCAAGCACGCCGTCATCGGCGACATCACCTGCGATTCGGATGGGAAGCTCGATCAGTTCATCGATCGGCGCGACGTCAAGAAGACGATTCGGCTGCACCGGTTCAACGGTGAGCCGTACTACCTCGGTGTCTTTCTCGTCGGTGCCTACCAGGAAATTCTCGGCGACCTGCACAACCTGTTCGGCGACACCCACGCGGTTCACGTCAGCCTGACCGACAACGGCGACGAAGGCGAAGGCGCGCGCGTCGACCACATCGTCAAAGGCGACACCGTGCGCGAAGTGCTGAAGTACGTCGAGTTCGACTCCGAGGTGCTGATGGGGAAGCTGCGCCGCGACGTCGAGCTGGCGGTGCACAACGGACGCATGGCGGATCAGCAGGCCGGCCGGCTCCTCAAGTTCTACGAGGAGGCGCTGCAAGGGTATACGTATCTAGAGGATCCAAACGCTGAATAGAACGGCGTCAGTGCAGAGTTCAGAGTGCAGAGTTGGATGGGGGATTTGCGAGGCACGCGCTTGTCCCAACGCGCTTTGGCGCTGGTTGAGCTCTAAACCTTAGACTCTGCAGTCAACTCTGCACTCTGCACTCACTCTGCACGAACTCTGCACTTTGCGCTTTGCACTTTTACGCTCTCGCCAAATGCCTTCGCCGCTGTTCGAAAAACTTCCTGACCGCCCGGTCGAAGCGGTCTTGGAGCGGCTTGCGCGCGGCCGGGTCGATGGGTCCGAGGCGCTGCCAGGCGGACTGGGCGCTGCGCACTTCCTGCTCCGCCGCGCGCTGACGTGCCTCCTCGGCTTGCTTGGCGGCGCCGGCGCCCATCGTGTTCGCGGCGAGCGCCTCGCGCCATTGCCGCGCCAGCATCTCGGCCGGCGATAGGTCGGTCGTCGGCTCCGCGCTGTCGGGCGGCAGCAGGGCTTCGACCTTCGCGACCAGCTTCTCCATCTTCTTTCGCGTCGCGTCCGGGTCGAGCTCGGTCCCTCGGAACGCCTCGGGCCACCGGCTCGCGAGCGCGAGCATCGCCCCGTTCACGCGATCGGCGAGCGGTTGCAAGGTGTGGCGCGGAAGCTCGGGCCCCTGCAGAAAGCGGGCGCGCGCGGCTTGGACCTTGGCGTACAGATCGTCGGGAGCAGCCAGGTCGCCGGGCGTGTCCACCGCCGGTACGAGGCCCTCGATCTCGGCGACCGCGGTCTGCCGATCGGCAATCTTTCCGGTAAACGCCGCCTGGTCGCGGTTCTTGAAGCGGTCGAAAAACGTGTCGCACGCGGCGCGGAAACGTTGCCAGATTGCGTCCGACTTGTTCTTACGAACGGGACCGATCTTCTTCCACTCGAGCTGGAGCTGCTTGATGCGCGAGGCAGCGCGCTCCCACTCCGTCGACTGCGCCAGCGCGTCGGCCTCGGCGATGAGCGCCTCTTTGCGGGCGAGGTTCTCCGACCACTCGTGCTTGCGCTGTTTCAGGTCCTCCTGACGGCGCGAGAAGAACCGGTCGCAGGCGGCACGAAAACGCTCCCACACCGCGCGCTCGTGACCGCGGGTGACTGCGCCGATCGTTTTCCATTCGGCCTGTAGTCCCTTGATGGCGTCGGCGGTCCTGACCCAGTCCGTGGAGTCGGCCAGCGCCTCGGCACGCTCGCTGAGCGCTTCCTTCTTCTTCAGGTTCTCCTGTCGCTCGGCGGCCTGCTGCGCGAAAAAGTCCTTGCACTTGTCGTAGACCTGCTCTTGCGCGGCCTTGAACCGGGTCCAGAGCACCTCAGCCTGCGATCGCGGCGCGGCGGCCACGTGCTTCCAGCGCTCCTGAAGCGCGCGCATGTCGGCGGCGGCCTTCTCGGGATCGGACTCGGCGATGGCGACGAGCCCTTCCATCTTGACCGAAAGCTCTTCCTGCACCTGGACGTTGGCCCACCGCTTCCACTCCTCGGCCTCGCGCATCTCCTGAAGCCGCGGTGTCACGGCGGCGCGAACGGCCTGCAGGCGGACGGTGAGATCGTCGCGGTCCTGTTTGACGGGAAGCGGGCCCATCGTCCCGACGGCCAGCTTGATCTCTTTGAGGATCTGCTCGGCTTCGCGCAGCGTGAGCTGTTCATGCGCGGCGCGCGTCTCGAACTGCTGAACGAGCGCCTGCAATCGGTGCAAGTTGTCCTGTTGCTGCTTGGTTTTTTGCTCGCGCGCGTCGTGCTCGTGCGAGTCGAGTCGCGCGGCCGCCTGCTCGTAGCGCGCCGCGAGCTCGGCGTCCACCGGCACTTCGTGCACCGTGGCTTGCCACTGACGCCGCAGGGCGTACCACTGCGTCCGTATCTGGCCGTAGTCCGGCGCCTCGGCCAACGCTTCGACCTCGGTCACGAGGGTCGGCACCCGGTCGGCCATCTCACGCACTTGCTGACGTCGCTCGAGCCGCCGATCGGCCGCGCGACACGCTTCGTCGAAGCGACGCTGCAGCTCGGCGGCCCACGCCTCGGGCATCGCCGGCATGCCCTCCCAGGAGGCTCGCGCCTCCGCCAGCCTATCGGCGAGATCGTCGCCAGCGAGGGTTTCCACGTGCTCGCACAGGGTCGCCCGATCGGCCTGCTCGCGAGCGGTCGTCTCGGCCTGCCGCGCCGCCTCCACGCGTGCGGTCTCCTCGGCGGCCAAGCGCTCGCGGACGGCATCTGATACCTGCTCGAAGCGCGTCTCGATGTCGACCTGAATGTCGGCATCGGCCAACAGTTCCACCCAGGCCACGCGGACGGCGGCATACGTCGAGCGGATCGCGCTCGGGTCTGGCGCCCCGGCCAGCGCCTCCATCTGATCGGCGAGCGCACGCGCGCGCGCCTGATCGGCCTCGCGCTCGTACGTGCTCGTCGGAGTCGTTGCGGACGACGGCCGAGAGCGCGGATGGGTCGGCGAGACGGGCCACCACAGCTCGCCTCACGCGCGCGTCGGGATCGTCTGTCGCCAGGCCGACTAGTACGTCCTGCTCGTCTTCACCGATGTCGTGGAGCCCTTCGAGCCGCACGCTCGGGTCGGCGTGCTTCCATCGGGGCTGGGGGCGGAATTTCTCGAGAAGTCCCATACGTCGTGTCCGGCCAGAATGGACGGTCGGCCGGAGCCCCCTAGTTTACTCACAAACGGCGGTCGGGAAGCTCGCAAGACGTCGAGCTCGCATCGGCCGAGGAGGCCGCTCGGCTGCGCCTCGCAGTGGGCGGCGCCCTTCGACGAACTCAGGGCAGCCCCGAGCCTGGTCGAGGGCGCTTCGCGCCGGAGGCCTTCGATATGACAAAGCTTCACGCCCCACATCTGCCGCCGGTCCCACGGAGCGGACGAAGACCCGAGGCCCAAGACGGAAAGGCCGCCTACCCTCGCAAGGAGGGCGCCAACGAGCCGCGCAGCGGGGCCTTGCCTCCACCCATCACTTCATCTACATTAGTGGATATGCGAGCGACCTCGGCCCTCTTCCGCCTGCTCGGCGACGAAGCGCGGCTGCGGCTCGTACGGGTGCTCGCGCGAGACCGGTTCAACGTCACCGAACTGACCGGCATCCTCGGGCTGGCCCAGTCGGGGGTCTCACGCCATCTCGGACTGCTCAAGGACGCGGGGTTCGTGACCGAGGAGCGGGACGGCGCGTACACCTACTACCGCTTGGCCACGGGGGTGCGCGAGAACGGACGCGGCTCGCTGTGGCCGCTGCTCGAAGCCCAGTTCGCGGCGGCTGCCGACGCCGCGGTGGTGCGAGCGGACGATGCGCGGTTGCAAGAGGTATTGCGTGTCAGGCGCGAGAATTTCGACCAGCATGCCGGACCCGATACGCGCGATGGGCGCCAACTCGTGCCAGGCCGCAGTTGGGCGGCATGGGCGCGGGCGCTCGGTCTACTGCTGCCGCCGCTCGACGTGGTCGACATCGGCTGTGGCGAGGGCTACTTGACGGTCGAGGTCGCGCGCTGGGCCA
>JAIVJN010000087.1 GCA_020200025.1 Acidobacteriota bacterium
CTACTACATCGTCCGGGCGAACGCGCTCGAGAACAATGTGGTGTTATACAAGGTCGAGAAGGGGACACGCACGGATCTCCCGGTCAAGGGAGAGGGTCGCACGTACGGCAAGAAGGCGCAGGTGCCGTCAGGCCAGTGGAGCACGTTGAGAGTAGTCGCCGCAGGCCCGCGCTTCGACGTGTATCTCAATGGCACCAAGCTCTATGAGGTCGAGGACAGCACGTTCAGCCAGTCCGGCAAAGTTGGCGTGTGGACCAAAGCGGATTCAGTGACGCAGTTTGACGATTTAACGATCGTGACGAAATAACCCATGCGCCAGATCAAACGCCTCGCATCGATTCACGCCCTCGCAGCGCTCGCACTAGTTGGAGTGGGCGGCTGCCGGTCATCAGAATCGCCGCAGAACGCCGCGCGCACAGTGACCGTGTACGTATCGACCGATCGCGTCTTCTCTGAGCCGGTCCTGCGGGAGTACGAAAGGCGGTCAGGCGTGACGGTCAACGCCGTCTACGACACTGAAGAAACCAAGTCGACGGGGCTCGCCAATCGGCTGCTGGCCGAAAAGGCTCGGCCACAGGCGGATGTGTTCTGGTCGAATGAGCCGGTTCGCACGCTCGTGCTGAAGTCGCGCGATGTACTGGCGTCGTATCGATCGCCGAGCGCCGAAGGGATCCCCGCCGCGCTCCTCGATCCTGATGGGTACTGGACTGGCTTCTCGGCGCGGATACGGGTCATCGCGTACAACACCAAGACGGTCACACTCGACGATGCGCCGCAGTCGATCTTCGACTTGGCGGATCCAAAGTGGAAGGGCCAAGTGGCCATCGCCGATCCGCGATTTGGATCGACGTCGTTCCACGTCGCGGCGCTGTACGCCCTGGCTGGTGACGAGAAGATGGACGAGTTCTTCCGCCGATTGAAGGCGAACGGCGTGCGCATTGTTGAAGGCAATTCCGTCGTCCGTGATCTCGTGGCTCGAGGTGAGGTGAAAACGGGGCTGACCGACACGGATGATGTCAACGTCGCGATCGAGAACGGTCAACCGGTAGGAATGGTCCTCCCCGACCGGGAGGGGCTAGGCGTGCCGGTGATGCCGAATATGGTGTCGTTGATTGCAGGCGCTCCGCACCCTGAGGAGGCACGCAAACTGATCGATTACCTCTTGTCTGCCGATGTCGAGCGACAGCTCGCCCAATCGGAAGCGGTTCAGATTCCGCTTCATGCTGGCGTGCCGGGTCCGAAGAACATTCCGGCGATCGAGACCTTCAAACCGATGACGCTCGATTATGCAAAGGCTGCGAGTCGAGTCGACGATGTCACGAAGCGACTCGCGACGATTCTGGGTCTGTAGTTTCACGAGCCGGCCGTCCACCAGGGAAACGCGCAAACAGACATGTGGCGATGGCAGTCCAGTCGAACCGCGGTAGTGGGCGCGGCTATCGTGATGGTCGTCGTGTGTTCCGTGCTCCCGGTCGGCTATCTGCTCACGGTGTCGCTGAGTAGCGTGGACGCGTTTTCGGCGCTATTACTGGATGCGCGACAGCGCCAGCTGCTCTACAACACGGCTCTTCTCGGCACCGGCACAGCGCTTCTCGCCACCGCGATCGGTGCCCCGCGCGGTATCGCGCTCGCTCGTATCGCACTGCCCCGGAAGGCGATTCTTCGGCTCGCGCTCGCAGCACCAGTCCTGCTACCGCCGTACATCGTGGCGTTGGCCTGGACGTACCTCGGAAGCAGCCGCGGGTGGCTGGCGACCCTCGCGGGCTACGACTTGCTCTCGGCGTGGACCTACAGCCTGCCGGCGGCCATTGTTGTGATGAGTGTGGTGTTCTACCCACTGTCGATGCTCGCGACAGAGGTGGCGATGCGCCGCATTGACGGGCGCCTCGAAGAGGCCGCGCTCATGGTCGCGCCGCCAGGCCGCGTGCTGTCGCGCATCACCCTGCCGCTGGCGGCCCCCGGCGTGTTCGCGGCGGCACTCGTCATCTTTGTGCTCGCCGTATCGGAGTTCGGTGTTCCGGGATTGCTGCGGGTGCGCGTGTACACGACAGAAGTCTTTACAGCGTTCGCAGCGCTCTACGACTTTACTCGAGCCATTCTCCTCGCTGTGCCGCTTCTGCTGCTGTGCCTCATCGGCGCAGCCGTCGCCGCCGCGCTGCTCGGAAACCGCCTTGTTGTCACAGGCCGGAGTGCGGGGACCCGTCCGGCCCTGTTCGACGAATGGCAACGACCAGCGACGCTGGGCGCACTCGTGGTGCTCACAGTAGCTCTCGTACTTCCACTTTCGATCCTTGTGAGTGAAGCGATGGCGGCTCAATCGATATCCGCCGTACTCGCTGGGTCCGGTCGCGCCATCGCGAACAGCCTCGTGCTAGCGACGGCAGGTGCAACGGCCGTTGTTAGCGTCGCAGTGTGGCTTGGGTACGCCCGGGCCAGAACGACCGGCCGAATTGGCCAAGGTGCGGACATCCTCTTCATCGTCCTGTTCGCCGTGCCGAGCACGATTGTCGGTGTGGGCCTGATTCTTCTGTGGAATCGGCCGGGGCCGTTCGGCGCGGTGTATGGAACGGACGCCATGCTCCTTCTGGGGTATCTGGCCAGATTCGTCCCTGTCGCGGCGCTCGCACTCGCCGCCAGTGCCCGACACGTGCCGGTGTCGCACGAGGAGGCCGCCGCCGTCAGCGGCGCGGGATGGCTCCGCACCATGTGGAGGATTGTTCTTCCGCAGATGCGGCTCGGGCTGGCTGCGGCGTGGGTGGTCGCGTTCGTTTTGGCGTTCGGGGAGCTTGGCGTCAGCATTCTCGTCGCGCCGCCGGGTGAAGCCACGCTGCCGATTCGCGTCTATACGATCATCGCGAATACGCCTTCATCGCACGTCGCTGCGCTGGCGCTCTTGCAAACCGCCGTCATCTTCGTCCCGCTCGCGGCGCTCGGAGCGGCCATGTCGTTCCGGGAGGCCAGGTGAATTCATCGCTGCTCTCCCTGACGAACGTCACGAAGCGATTCGCGTCACACCAGGCCGTGGACGGCGTGTCGCTGGAAGTCGTGGCCGGCGACGCTCTCGTGATCCTGGGACCCAGCGGCTGCGGCAAAACCACGTTACTGCGCCTGATCGCAGGACTTGAGATTCCGGACAGCGGTGAGATTTGGTTCGCCGGCGCGCAGGCAGCCGGGGCAGGTCGCAGCATGATGCCGGCCCACGAGCGGGGAATCGGGTTCGTATTTCAGGATTTGGCGCTCTGGCCGCACCTGACGGTTCAGCGGAACCTGAACTTCGTCCTTGAGTCGGTGAAGATGCCTCGCGCAGACCGAGCGGCGAGAGCCTTGGAGGCCCTAAAGCTCGTTCGCATTGAGCAACTGTCCAGTCGGTATCCTCACCAGCTCTCGGGTGGTGAGCAGCAACGTGTGGCGCTCGCCCGCGCCTTGGTCGGTCAGCCGCGCGTGCTGCTCCTCGACGAGCCCTTTTCGAGCCTCGACCCCGAGTTGCGGGACGCGCTTCGTGGCGAACTCGCTCGCCTTCAGCGCACGCTCCATGTGACGACGATATACGTCACCCACGACCAGGGAGACGCGGCGATTCTCGCGGATCGCGTCATCGAGATGCGCGCCGGCCGGATCGTGGCGGTCAACGACACCAAGAGGAAGGAGCAAGGTGCGTGAGAGCTGCGGTCCTCGCCTTCGCCTTTGTTCTAATGGGGACACCTCAGGTCTTCGCACAGGCGCCGCCCGTCTGTCACGTTCTCTGTGCGCCAAAGTTGAAGGTGGAACCGACTGTGACGTTCACCAACCTGTTCGGGCCGCCCCGAATCGTTGGAGAGCAGGGAATCGTCACACGTGAACGGCGCGAAACGGAGCTCGAAGTGATCGTCTCGGTCGGGCTGCTCACACGTGCGCGGTGGCTCGAGTTCACAGTCGAAGCGATCTTTCTGCCGTTTGATCGTGAAGGGACGCCCGAGCTCGAGTTTGAGACCAACTTCATCTGGCTGCCGCCAGCGCGCACGCGCGGATGGGTCAGTTCCCACTTCGACATCGTCGACAAGTTCAGTGCCGCCGAGCGGCCGACCGCCCGCCGCGCATACACACATAAATTGAATTTTGAGTTGGATACAAGCCTGGCGCTTTTCAACTGGCTCCCGGACGGCCGCTGGCTGAAGGGCGTCGAACTCGAAGGCTCGCTTGACTACGTGGCCACCGGTCTAGCGCAGACGGGTGATCGCATCGACAGTATCCGCCTTTTGGACAAGGCTAGCCCCTGGTCCTTCTCGATTGTGTTTGTGCTACCGATCGCCCCTTCATGAATAGGGCTCATCATGACCGACTTGCCAGTCGCTTGTACGCTGGACGCCTGATGCGCTTCGGGCACGTCGCGCGGGACTCTTATCGGATTTGCTGCGTCGCGCGGAGGGCCGCGAGGACTTGCCGGAAGGGCTTCGACTCCGATTTACGCCGACAGCCGAAACACTTGCGACCATCGCTCGCGCCGTCGAAGCCGAGCGTCACTGCTGCCGCTTTCTTCGGTTCGGAATCACTGTGGAACCTGACGGTGGCCCGCAAGTTGGTGATCTCGATGGGTGAGCCCGAGCCGACCGACGTCGTCGTGGCCCGCAGTGGTGATCTGTATTGGACCTGCAAAGCGGCCGGCGTGATCTTGAAGCGCTCAGGTGGCGTCACCACATTGCTGCGGGCGGGGCTCGACTCCCCGAGCGGCATTGCGATCGATCACAGGGGCGAAGTGTTGTACTTCACGGAGGTCCCGACTCCCGGCGTGCCGGGGACGATGGGCGGCCGCAACAAGATCCGGGCACTTCACTTGGCGACTGGCGAGCTGCGAAGCGTTCACGAAGGCGATCCGGAACCGACCGACGTGGCCGTGGCGCGTAATGGCAATCTCTACTGGACCTGCACCGTCGCGGGCGTCATCGTGGAGGCCAAGAGGCGGGGCCGCTGAGAGGCTCCCTCCGTTCACAGGAGGTCCATCGCGTGGCCATGCGCGGCGACGGGCGAGCGTTGTCGACATCGCCAGCCGCTGTGTCTATCCTTGGGTGATGACGCTGTGGCGCTCACTCCTGCTGTCTGCAGCTGTTGCGGTGGCCTTGAGCAGCTCGGTGCCAACGTCGGCGCAGGCCCGCGGAGACGAGCCGGCCTGGCAGGCGTTCCTCGCCGCGGCAGGCACCGATCAGAAGCAGGCACGGGCGGCTCTGGCCGAGATCGGCGCGCGCTGGCGAGACGGGTACGCCGCCATGATCGTGGACGTCATCCGCTTCCTGCCGACGCCACGGGCCCGCCAGGATTCCGAAGAGACGCTCCCGCTCGACGTCGACGACGCGGACGGCGCTGAGCGATCCGGCGCGCTTGGCGGGCGCGGTGACTTTCCGACGCTCGTCGGATCGTCTCCGGGCGCGGCAACCCGCCGCCGCCTGACAAGCTTCCTCGAACAGCAGACGCGCCAGCGGTTCGGCGACGATCTGAAAGCCTGGCGAAAATGGATGTGGGCCCTTCCCGCCGACCCTCATGCGGACTATGCGTCGTTCAAGGCGGAGCTGTACAGCCGCATCGATGCGCGGTTCCGCGCGTTTTTTCCGCCGCGGGTGCCATCGAAAATCCGGCTCGACGAAATCGACTGGGGAGGTGTGACGGTCAACGGCATTCCGCCGCTCCGCTCGCCGAAGACGAGTGCTGCCAACGACGCGACGTGGCTGCGCGACGGTGACATCGTGTTCGGCATCGTCATCAATAGCGAAGCCCGCGCGTACCCCAAACGGATCCTCGCTTGGCACGAGATGGCCATCGACCGCGTCGGCGGGGTCGATTTGACAATCGTCTACTGCACCCTCTGCGGCACGGTGATCCCGTACGAGAGCCGTGCCGCCGGACGCCGTTTCACCTTTGGCACGAGCGGGCTGTTGTATCGCTCGAACAAGCTGATGTTCGACGAGGAGACGAAGAGTCTCTGGTCGTCGCTCGAAGGGGTGCCCGTCGTGGGCCCGCTCGTCCAGAGCGGCCTGCAGCTGCCGTTCCGCTCGGTCGTCACCACCACGTGGGGCGAATGGAAGCGGGAGCATCCCGCGACCACGGTGCTGTCACTCGAGACCGGGTACGAGCGCAACTACGGCGAGGGCGTCGCGTATCGCGAGTACTTCGCGAACGATCGGCTGATGTTCGAAGTCCCGCGCGTCGATACGCGGCTCAAGAACAAGGCCGAGGTCGTGGTTCTGCGTCCGGAAGTGCTCGGGAACGATGCACGGCCCGTGGCCATCTCCGTCGATCGGCTGCGCCGCGAGCCGGTGTTCTCCTTCGAGGCTGGCGGGCGGCGCCTCGTGGTCGTCACGTCGAAGGCCGGCGCGAACATGGTGTTCGATCGCGGCGGCCACACATTCCTCGCGCGCGCGACGGATGGCTCTCTCCGAGACTCCACAGGCGGGCGATGGACTGTCACAGCCGACGCGCTGGTGAGCGCGACGGGCGAGCGGCTCCCGCG